>JALQXV010000019.1 GCA_023263015.1 Candidatus Saccharimonadia bacterium | reverse complement strand
GAAGATGCGGAACCAGAAATTAAAGAACAGCTAATCGTAGAGTATTACTCACGTTAATAGGGAGGCTAACGCTAATATGTCCAAAATGATTTACACACCAGGAGTGGTCACCGTTACAGAACACAGTGCTACCAGTGCAACGTTTGCTATCGAACCACTTCACAGCGGTTACGGCATGACGCTCGGTAACAGCCTCCGTCGTGTAGCACTCTCGTCAATTGCTGGCGCTGCTATCACCGGAGTTAAGTTTGAAGGTGCAAGCCACGAATTTACTACTCTACCAAGTGTTAAGGAAGATGTTGTAGAGATCATCCTTAACCTAAAAAGCGTACGCTTCCGCGTATTTGGTGATGACGTACAAACTGTTCGTCTAACCAAAAAAGGTAAGGGCGCCGTTACAGCTAAAGACATCGCAGTTAATGCTGATGTTGAAGTTGTTAACCCTGATCAAGTTATCGCAACTATCGACGACGATAAGGGCTCAATCGCTCTAGACATCACAATCGAAGTTGGTCGTGGTTACCGAACCGTTGAAGAAGTTTCTAGCCAGAAGTCAGCTACTGACACTGTTGCTGTTGACGCAATCTTTAGCCCGGTACAACGAGTACGCTATAAAGTTGAAAATACTCGTGTTGGTCAAAAAACCGACCTTGATAAACTCATCATTACTATTGATACTGATGGTTCGATCACGCCAAACGATGCATTTGAAGAAGCTGCTGCTATCTTAGTTAACCAATACACCGCACTTGCTGGCCAAACTAAGGTTGACACAGCTGCTCAGGTTCCAGCTGGCGCCACAGATGCAAGTATTGTAGATATGGGCGAAGATTCTCCAGCTTTGATGACTTCTATCGAAGACCTTAATCTTACTGCTCGTACAACTAACGCGCTTGTTAACAACGACATTCATACTGTTAAAGATCTATTCTCACTCAGCGATGCTGAACTACGTGACCTTAAAGGTTTTGGTAGCAAAGCACTCGATGAAGTGAAAGAAAAAATGGCGGAGATGGAGTTTTAAGCATGCATCGCCACGGATATAAAGGTCGCAAGTTCGGCCGTGAACGAGATCAGCGCCGTGCTCTACTAAAGGGCTTGGCTGACTCGCTCATCAAATATGAATCAATTGAAACAACTATTCATAAGGCTAAGGAAATCGTGCCTTACACTGAAAAGTTGATTACTAAAGCTAAAAAGGGTGACCTACACAATCGTCGTCAGATCATTGCCAAGTTACAAACTCTTGAAAGCGCTCACAAACTTGTAGACGAAATCGCTCCAAAGCTTAGCGCACGCACCAGCGGTCATCTTCGCATCGAACGTACAACGACTCGTCGCGGTGATAACGCGCAACTTGCACGCGTTAGCTTTGTAGACGACATTACTTCTGCTGCAGCACCAGTTGTTGCCAAAGCCGAAGTAAAGGCTGCTACTAAAACTACAGCTGCTGCAAAGAAGCCGGCTGCTAAAAAAGCACCAGCTAAAAAGGAGGCTAAATAATGAATAAAACTTATTCTGCTAAGCCAACTGACGTTAACCGACAATGGTACGTTGTAGACGCAGCTGAGCTTCCGCTCGGTCGTCTTTCAACTAAAGTTGCCGATTTACTTACCGGTAAAGGCAAGCCGATGTTCACTAAGCACATCGACTGCGGTGACTACGTTGTAGTTATCAACGCCGACAACTTGGTTGTAACCGGTAAAAAAGTCGAAGATAAAATGTATTACAAGCACAGTAACTACCCTGGCGGTCTTCGTGAGACCAACCTTAAGTTTGAGCTTGAAAAAGATTCAACCAAGGTTATCTTCAAGTCAGTACGTGGTATGCTCCCAGTAAACAAGCTTCGTGACGACCGTTTGGCTCGTCTTAAGATTTATGCTGGCACAGAACATAACCATGCTGCACAACAGCCTAAGGTATTAAAGCTCGCAAAGGAAGGTAAGTAATGACTGCTACTGCTAAGTCTAACTACTTCTATGCGCTCGGTCGTCGTAAAAGTGCAACCGCTCGTGTTCGTGTAAGCTCTGGAAAAGGTAATATTGTTGTTAATGACAAGCCTGTTAGCGAATACTTCGCCGGCAGTGAATACTTGCTCAACGAACTTAATAAGCCTTTTGCAGTTCTTGAACAAGAGAATAAGTTTGATATCAGTGTTAAAGTAAGCGGCGGCGGACACGTTGGCCAGATCGAAGCAATTCGTCTTGGCATCGCAAAAGCTCTCGTTGAACTAAACGGTGACTTCAAAAACACACTTCGACGTGCTGAACTTCTTGGCCGCGATCCACGCGAAAAAGAACGCAAGAAGTTTGGTCTTAAGGGTGCTCGTAAGCAACGCCAGTTTACAAAGCGTTAATTACTACCTTTCACAGACCTCAAAACCTCACTCACTTCAGAGTGGGGTTTTGTTTTATAAATCAGCTTACTATGAATCTTAAATCTAAAATCAGCAAGTCGCACATTATCCCGCCAAGTAATTTATCTGAGGTGCAGTGTTTGAACGTCGATGAACCGCTCATACGAGTGGATTCATCAGACTTGGTTATGGTTGATCCAATTTGGGTTTCTCCGACCGACGAGTTTGAAGGGCGCTTGTACCAAGATTATATTGCCAATAATCCGAGCTACGATGGCGTCTATGCTCGGCGTGAAGTAGCTGAACGACTAGAACAGGCAGCCAGTAGCCTACCTGCGAATATGCAATTAGTATTACGAGCGTGTCATCGACCGATTGAGGTGCAGCAAAAGTTGTTAGATCAACTAACCAATTCGTATGTAGACGCTGGCATGAACTATACTGACGCGCTAGATACGGCTCGCTTGTATGTTAGTGACCCGACGCTTAAACTGCCACCACATTGCTGTGGCGCATCAGTTGATGTCGATATTTTAGACCGTAACACTGCTAAGCTGTTAGATTTTGGCACTGTTGTTAATACGGATTCTGAACGATCATTCCTGCACTCTAACGATATCAGCGCTGAGCAAACTGCCAACAGGGCTGTGCTGCTCAAGGCTATGCTCGATGCAGGCTTTGCAAGCTATTATCAAGAGTGGTGGCACTATAGTTACGGTGACCAGCTTTGGGCATGGTTTTATAGTAAGCCATCTGCGCTGTATGGAATAATTGACAAGAGTAAGCATAAGCTGCTATAATATAATTATGAACGTATTGCAAAACTCAGTTTTGTCTTGGCTAAACCGCATTAACAATGGCGGTCGCTGGCGTATGCCTGCATAATACAACTCTTAACTCAAAAGCTGTGCCGCCAATGAGCGGTTATTTTAATTTAAACAAGAATGAGACTTTAAATGAATATTACAATTTACAATCCAAATCAATTATCGAATGAAACAAAAGAAGCAGTAAACTTACTGGCGGCGCAGGGCTTTGGACAAGATCCAGACGAAATGCGTCCAGATACGTTTGCGCATATTCAAGCTGCCGATTCAATTCAGTTAGCATATGATACGAATAAGCTACAAGCTTTTGCTATGTATGCACGCTGTCTTTGGCGGATCTGTTATTGAGCTTGCCGGACGTGTAATTGCGCCGCCGCAACAGGCTTGCGGCTTAGGTAGCGTAATGCTCCGCAGCTATATCCAGAACAATCGTAACGAAGCAGAGTATATTGCAACTTACACTCGTAACCCAAGCGTCATCAAGATGATGCGTAAGAATACACAGGCTGCTGAAGTATATCCACTTACCAAGAGTAGGGAGTTACAGGCAATTGCTCGGCAGATGCCGCACGCAACAGATCATAGGGGAGCTGTGCTACATATTGGTCGTTACGGAGCTGGTTTATACGGCGGGTCGGTTCAGGATCCAGCCGCAAATAGTATTGATGGGATTAAGCTTAGTGATCAGTTTGTGCAGCTTAAAGCCACTGGCAATGCACTGGTTGCAGTTGGGCGAGTTAGGGAATGTCAGTAATGAAACGAATACTAATACTTGCGCAACAACACGGTAATGAGCCGCTTGGGCGGTTAATATACACAGAGCTTAAAAAACGGGGAGAGCAATCTCCCCAGATTGAGTACATGGTTGCTAACCCAAAAGCTGTAAGGCAGAAGGTACGTTATACAGAATCTGATCTGAATCGTAGCTTTAATTGCAGACCAAGAGACACCTATGAAAAGCGTCGAGCGCATACGATTTTACAAAAAATTAAAATGAGAAACTACGCTCTTGTACTTGATTTTCATACTACAAATTGTGAAGTGGGGAGTATGGCTCTGGTGCATGGCTTAAATCATGAAGCAATGAACTTTATTGGGTACACCACTATAACAAAGGTTGTAGATATGCAGAATGACATAGCTAGTCATTCATTAATAGGAAGTTACCCTAACTCAATTTCGATAGAAGTTGAAAATAAGACAATCAGCGATTCGATAATTAAAGGTTTGGCTGATGCGGTGATTAACTTTTTGCATAATAAGCCTCGTAAATCTAAGCAAGTGAAACTTTATACTGTTACCGAGTTGATCACTAAAAAGTCAATCAGCATAGTAGATCAGAAGCGGTTACAGAATTTTGTAAAGTTTAACGATCAGTACTACCCGATACTAGTTGGCAACAACTCATATAAGAAACAAACACACTACCTTGGTTTTGCGGCCAACAATAAGAGAGGATATACGGTATAATAAATGCAAATGACTAAACCTGTAATCTTAACGGGCCTCAGAGCGAACAACGATCTTCAGATCGGCAACTACTTTGGTGCCTTACTTCCAATTATCTTAATGGCTAAGCAACGAGCCGGTGAATATCAAATTAATTTATTCATGCCCGACTTACATAGCTTTACGACACCGGTAGATCACGCGCAGCTTCAGAACAATATCATGAACAATCTGCGTATCTTTACCGCAGCTGGTTTACCTCTGGACAATCCAGACGTCCATATGTACCGTCAAAGCTACGTTCCAGCACATAGTGAACTGACATGGATTCTTGATTGTTTTGCTGGATTTGGTGAACTTAGCCGCATGACCGAATTTAAAGATAAGTCGGCGCGACTCGGCGTTGAACATATTGGCGTTGGCCAGTTTAACTATCCGGTGCTCATGGCATCTGACATTTTGCTGTATCAAGCTGCGTACGTACCGGTTGGCGATGACCAGCGACAGCATATTGAATTTACACGCATGCTAGCTGAACGAATGAATAATCGTTTTGGTGAGCTGTTTACACTTCCTGCTTCTATGCAAGAACAAGCTGAGTTCTTTGGCTCTAGCGAAGGTAGAGCACTCAGGATTATGGATTTACAAGATCCTACTAAAAAAATGAGCAAGAGTGATGAAAGTGGTAAGGGCTGTATATTTTTAGGTGACGAGCCAGCCGTAGCGCACAAAAAAGTAATGAGTGCCACTACAGATAGCGTAGCCCAAGTTAACCATGACACTATAAACCAACCAGGTGTCAGCAACTTACTTAGAATATTGGCATTACTTCGAGGGGTTGAGCTAGAGGTTGTAGTACACGAATTTAACGGTGTAACCTCATACGGTGACTTTAAGCGTACAGTAGCTGATGAAGTGGCGGCATTTCTAACCGATTTCCAAGCCAAGTTGGCGGCTGTTGATGATACTGCCATTAAATCAAAGCTAGCTGAATCTGAAGCTTTAATGAATCAACAAGCAAACCAAACGTTACTAAATGTTCAAAAGGCAGTTGGTCTACGCTAAATGGAAGAAGCGGAAGCATACGTACCAGTACGTTTGGACGCATATCTTGCGGGGTTACACCCAAAGTATAGTCGCGCGCAAATTCAGCGCTTTATTAAAGACGGCAACGCGCAAGTAAACGGCGAAGTTAAGACTAAAACTGGCACATTGATCAAAGAACACGACAGCGTAACTATGGAAGTTCCTGATCATAGCAGCCAACAGTTTACAGAACTAGAAATCCCAATACTATACGAAGATGCGGATTGCGTTGTTATTAATAAGCCACTTGGCGTATTGACCCATAGTAAGGGTGTTTTTAACCCAGAACCGACTGTTGCTAGCTGGTTAAGCCAGCGCCCCCACTTTGAACTTATTAATAACGAAGAAAATCAACGAGCTGGTATAGTACACCGTTTAGATCGCGCCACTAGCGGAGTAATGATATGTGCTAAAAATCAGATAGCGTTGACACATCTTCAGAAGCAATTTCAGGATCGAAAGGCCAAAAAAACCTATATTGCCCGTGTAATTGGATCTGTTGATCCACCAGAGGCAATTATTGATCTGCCAATTGAACGTAACCCTAA
>JALQXV010000052.1 GCA_023263015.1 Candidatus Saccharimonadia bacterium | reverse complement strand
TCATCTTCTTAGATGTATCGATAGTCTTTTGAACTCCAACGGTGATCATGGCCTTCATGGCCGGAATATTACGAGAACCACCAAGCGCATAACGGAGTGTTACAGGGCCAGGGAAGCGGAAGTCGTAGTCGACAGCACAGTTACCGCCCTTTTTTGGACCTGTGGTACATGGGTAACCATCGATTGGGCCTGGCGAGTCATAGAGCACAGAGCCGGCACCATTATTAGTAGTGTGTTCAATTAGTGCCGCATAGTCGTACGGCTTGTAACTAGAGCCAGGAGGTAACTTAAGGCGGGCGTAATTGTTTTGACCGTATTCTTTATTGTTAAAGTCGGTACCACCTACTAGAGCGACTACTTGGCCTGTCTTAACATCTTCGGCTACCATAGCGGCCATGTCGCCACCTTGCCGTTTAACACGGTTAATATTATCAGCAATTTGCTTTTCGGCTAGGGCTTGCTTGTCGAGGTCGAGAGTTGTAGTTACCTTCATTCCGCCAACCTTAATAGTTTCGGGACGGTTCGTTAGAAGCTGCTCTTTAGCAGTTAGTACGAACCACGGCGCCTTAATGCCATCGAATTTAGGTGTTCGAGGCTGGATTTTTGTGGTCGTATCGATCTTTTTAGCTTCATCACGTTGCTCGGTGGTAATTTTGCCTTGTTCAGCCATAAGATCTAGTACGTAATGTTGACGACCAACGAGAGCCTCTTTGTCGTAGCGCGCCCCATACGGAGAGAAGTAAGTTGGTGACTTAGGAATTGCGGCTAGGAAAGCAGCTTCATCGAGCGTTGTATCTTTAGCAGATTTCTTAAAGTAGTCTTGCATAGAAGCTTCTACGCCATAAGTAATATCACCGTATGGTGCGGCGTTTAAGTAGCCAGCTAGAATTTCTTTTTTAGTATATGAACGCTCAAGTTCGACAGACAGGATTAATTCTTTAACCTTACGGGTATATGAGCTGTCCTTAGTCCAGTTTTGGGTCAACTTAACGAGCTGCTGCGTAATGGTGGAACCACCTTGCTGACCGCCACTGCCAAAGGTGTTGTTAATACCGGCACGGGTAATGCCTTTAATATCAAACCCACCGTGTTCAAAGAATTCCTTGTCTTCGATGGCAACGGTAGCATCTTTAAGGTTCTGAGAAATATTTTCGTCTTGAACTGGGATACGCTTAACTGCATCGTAATCTTCCCAGAGCAAGGTTTGACCTGTTCGGTCATAGTAACGAATGGAACCACCGATGTTATTACCGGAAATATCGCGGAGGTTTGGGAGATCTTTACGGAAGTATGCAAAAACACCAATAAGAAGTAGGAACGACGCAAGCGTACCAATACCAGCAATTTTGAGGGCCATAATGCCACCCTGACGGCTGAACCAGTACTTAAGTTGACGTTTTGGATGTAGGCGGTATAACGTGCGCTTGACGCGACCCTTAGGTAAAGTAGCTAAATACGCTGCTTTTTTACGCATACGAGCGTCTTTTCGAGCCTTCATCTTACCTGTTAGGCTTCGATTGAGCTTAATCTTGTTGCCGCTTTTTGTCGTATGGTGATTTCTGCTTTGGGTATGTAGGCCGCCCTTGCGGGCAGAGCCACCACGTTTAAGTGGATTATTCATGTATTAACAATAACTCCCGTTTGAATATGACTCTAGTATAACAAAATAAGCACGTGCGTAGTAGCAATTTTCCAATTCTGAGAAGCTTCTTAACTTCTTGTGTATACTTATATATATGACACTTTCAGAAGAACTCATTTGGCGTGGCTTTGTCCAAGACACAACTTTCAGCAACCTAGCAGAACTCGATCAGAAGAAGTGGGTTTTTTATCATGGCTACGATGCTTCAGCAGATTCGCAAACAGTCGGCAATTTAGCGGCCATGATGTTCGACAAAGTAATGTTACGGCATGGGCACGATGCAATTTTGTTAGCTGGCGGTGCCACTAGTTTAATTGGCGATCCGGGCGGCAAAGACAAAGAGCGTCCAATGCAGGATGAAAAGGTAATTGCCCATAATGTGGCACGAGCCGAAGAACAGTTAAAAAAGATTCTTGGCAAATATAAGTTCCGAATGGTTAACAATATTGACTGGACTAAAGACATAAAGCTTTTGCCATTCCTGCGGGATGTTGGTAAGCATTTTAGTATGACCCAGCTAACCCAGCGCGACTACATCGCCAAGCGTATTGGTAAAGACGGCGGCGGAATTAGCTACACCGAATTTAGCTACACCTTACTCCAAGGCTTTGATTACTTACATTTGTTTGATAAATACAATTGTACGCTACAAATTGGCGGATCAGACCAGTGGGGCAACTGCTTGAGCGGGGTCGACCTTATTCGACGCGCTCGTGGTGCTGAAGTGCACGTTATTACATTGCCGTTAGTTATTAATAAGGCTACTGGTAAAAAGTTTGGAAAGAGCGAAGATGGAGCAATTTGGCTCGATGAAAGCAAAACAAGTGTTTTTAAGTTCTACCAATTCTGGCTAAACGCTGAAGATGAAGCTGTTGAGCAATACCTAAAAACATTTACCGAACTAGACGAAGCCGCGGTTAACGTTACAATGGCCGAATTTAATACTAATCGTGCTAACAGATTGGCCCAACGAGTATTGGCCTACGAAGTAACTAAAATAGCGCACGGTAAGGAGCGCGCCGATGAAGCCGTTAAGGCTACGGGTGTGTTATATGGAGAAGGCGATTTCTTAGACCTAGGCAAAAACGAAATGCATATCCTTAAGCACGAGCTGCCTGTGGTTAAGGCGCATAATGATCTGCCTCAATTACTTATTGATGCAGGTCTAGCTACTTCTAAAAAAGAAGCTAGAACCTTCTTGCAGGCTGGTGCAGTTTCGATTAACGGCCAAAAGGCTGGTCCGGAAAATCTGAACTTGTTTGTTCGAGGCAACAATTTGCTTAAGCGTGGCAAAAACAGCTTTGCAATTGTCGAGAAGAAAGTTTTGTAGACTCGTAGTCTGGTATACTAGATTTCATGCCTAAGAAAACCACCTCACCCAAGAAAAAAGCCGACCAGTACGATAACGATGATTATAACTATCTCGAATACTGGACTGGCCGCGATTATGAACATGAAGCCGAAGAAATGGCTATTAAGCGTCTTATTAAAGGCAAAAAATTTGGTACAGCCGCAGACATCGGTGGTGGTTACGGACGTCTGTGTATATTACTCGAAAATTACTCTGACAAAGTAACGTTGGTTGAGCCATCTAAGGCCCAGCTCGACATCGCTAAGAAGTTTCTAAAAGATCACCCAAATGTAGACCAAAAACTTGGCCAAGCAGATGATCTTAAATTTAAAGATGGCTCACTTGACCTCGTAACCATGATCCGTGTTATGCATCACTTGCCAAATCCTATTCCTGAACTAAGCGAAGTACACCGCGTACTTTCTAAGGATGGCTACTTTGTACTCGAGCTTGCTAATTATGCACATGCACGTAACCGCATTAAGCACCTCCTAAAAGGTCGCCCGTTACCAAAAGAGCCAATCGATATTCGTTCAGCTGCTAATCGTCATGACGAAGAGATTGCCTTTGTTAACCACAATCCACAAACTGTCATTAGTCAACTTGATAGTGTAGGTTTTAGTGTTGAGCGCATTTTGTCGGTTTCTAACCTACGCTCACCTGGGCTGAAAAAAGTTGTACCACGCGGAGTAATGTTGAGCCTTGAAAAAGTTATGCAGCCAACCTTGGCAATGACTTACTTTGGGCCAAGCGTATTCTTCTTGCTCAAGAAAAAATAGTCTAAGGCGGCTATACTAGTCGTAATGGAGCTACAAAATCTAAAAGGTGTCGGCGAAGCAACTGCTAAGAAATTAGCAATTCTTGGCGTTACCTCTCTATCTGATTTATTACAGTTCTATCCTCGACGTTACGATGATTATTCGGTGATAACTAAAATTGCCGCGCTTAAGCCGGGCGCAGTGAGTATTGAAGCAACAATAAAACAAATTACCGGCAGGTACGTACGGCGTGGTATGCATATAACCGAAGCAGTTGTCAGCGACGAAACAGGCAGCGCTCGTTTAGTGTGGTTTAATCAGCCATACCGAGCTAATGCAACTAAAGTAAACCAGCCATATTTTATATCTGGTACGTTCGAGATCTCACGAGGCCGGCCCGTCATAACAAACCCAGCCATGGAGCGAGCCTCGGATTTTCCGGTAAATGCTGCTCGGATCATCCCTATATACCGAGAAACAAAAGGCTTAAAGTCGAGCACTATCCGCAAGATTATGGCAGCCATGAAAGCATCAATTGAAGCGATGCCCGAAAACTTGCCTGAATCGGTTATTGCTAGCAACAAGCTAATTCCACGGTCTAGCGCAGTATCTGCCATGCACTTTCCAGCTTCGCTAGATGACCTCGAGGAAGCTCGTCGCAGGCTCGGCTTTGAAGAAGTTTTTGGGCTAAGTTTAGCGAGTGTTCTAAACAAGCGTGAGGCGGCCCAAGAAAAAACACATATAATTCCATTTGATGATGTGCTTGCAAAAAACTTTGTGCAAGCATTGCCGTTTACGTTAACAGACGCACAGCGTTCAGTATCTTGGAAGATTCTTCAGGACATGCAGAACGACATGCCAATGAATCGTATGGTAGAAGGTGATGTTGGGTCGGGTAAGACTGTTGTAGCGGCTTTAGCGGCCGTTATGGCTATTAAACACGGCTATCAAGTGGCACTCATGGCTCCAACTGAACTGTTGGCGCGGCAGCACGCCGAAACAATATATAAACTACTAACGCCAGTTGATATGCAAGATCAGGTCGCGCTACTAACCGGCAGCACAAAACCAAAAGATCGCACAGCGCTCTACAACGCAATTGCAAGCGGCAAGTCTAAGTTTATTGTCGGTACTCATGCCTTAATTACTGACAAAGTTGATATGCATAATCTTGGGCTTGTTATAGTAGACGAACAGCATCGTTTTGGAGTAGAGCAACGCAAAGCACTGCAAAAGAAAGCCGGCGGCCGCATGCCGCACGTACTGAGCATGACAGCTACTCCAATTCCACGTACGCTGGCTCTTACACTTTATGGCGAGCTTGATATTTCAATTATTGCCCAAAAACCAAGTAATCGGCTACCAATCATAACTGAAATCATTTCACCAAATTCCCGAGCTCAGCTATACGCAAAAATTGATACAGAACTAGATAGCGGACGCCAAATGTTTGTGGTGTGCCCGCTGATTAGTGAATCGGAAACGGTCAAGGCATTGTCGGCAGAAAAAGTATACGAGCAATTGTCTACAAAGCACTTTAAGAACCGCAAAGTTGGCTTGCTGCACGGCAAAATGAAGCCCGACGAAAAAGAATCAATTATGAATTCTTTTGCTCGTGGCGAGCTTGATATTTTAGTATCGACAACTGTGATTGAAGTGGGCGTGGACGTGCCAAATGCCACAGTGATGATGGTCGAAGGTGCGGAGCGGTTTGGTTTGGCTCAAATGCACCAACTCCGAGGACGAGTTGGACGAGGCGAGCATCAGGGCTACTGCTACCTAATTATGAGCGACAGCAAAGAGCCGTCACGCCGACTGAGAGCTCTAGAAAGTTCAACCGACGGTTTTAAGCTCAGTGAACTAGATCTTGAAATTCGAGGCCCTGGTGCCATTTACGGACAAAGTCAGTCTGGTCAACTTGACCTGCGAGTTGCAAAGCTCACTGACGTTCATTTGATTGAATCGGCTCGTAATGCCGCGGTGGCGTTTGTGGATGGCGGTGAAGCACTAGCTAACTACCCAGCGTTGGCTGCTCACGTTGCACAATATCGCTCAATTACTAACCTTAACTGATACACTTAATTATATGAGAGTCGTCGCAGGAACACTTGGCGGTCGAATTTTCGATTCACCACACGGACACCGAACCCACCCAATGAGCGAAAAAATGCGTGGTGCTATTTTTGGCGCACTTGGTGATATTACTGAGCTGTCAGTTTTGGACGCATTTGCCGGCAGTGGTGGAATCGCGATCGAAGCTATTAGCAGAGGTGCCGCCCGCGCTACAGCAATTGAGGTCGATCCAGGGGCCGTGGCAACCATTAATAAAAACTTAGCCAGTTTAGGTATCGAAGATCAAGTTAAAGTTACTAAGGCTTACGCCGGTGCATGGTCAACACGCCACCAAGCTGATCTATATGACCTGATTATTCTAGACCCCCCTTATGACAATATCCCGTATCGCGACCTTAAACGCATGAGTCGACACTTAGCCCCTGACGGCGTACTCGTCTTATCATGGCCGGGTAAAGCCGATTGGTATCCGTTTGACGGACTCGAAATAGTTCAAGAAAAGCAGTATGGTGACAGCGCGCTCTATTTTTACAAACACTTGCAAAAATAATACAATAGTGCTATAATATATAATTTAATAACTGCTTGTTATGAACCCTGAACTGCGAAAAATTAATTTAATGCTCCATGAGGCTGAGTCACATAGCGTACGTCGGATGTGGGAAGTTCGTGCGCACCAACCACTTCCTCAAAGAGTCGCTAAAGTAGCTATGGTTATGGCGTTCCGAAGCAGTACTATTAGGGGTATTGTAAGAAGCCACCCTGCAATTGAAAACGATTTTCCATGGCACGAGTTGAAGGGCGAAGGGTGCGAACAGAAAGTCTACGCCAAAGGGAAAAAGGTGCTCAAGCATATGAAGGCAATGGATCGATATGCAGGCATGTCGGTAGATGATGTTGCCCATAAACTTCAAACTAACAGTGATCGTGCAAAAGAGCACTTAGGGCAACATTGGCTCAAAACAGATTTTGACGTTGTTGTTCTACCGTTTAGTGGCGAACGAGTCGTTGTAGCCCGTCAACCACTTATTACACCGGACGCTTCGTACTATCAGCCAGCTCAATTAGCTGCAGATACATCTGTCGATTCAGCCGCAAAGCGTGATTTTGCAGAAAAGCTACAAGATTTTCATGGTGCGACCGGACTACATGCCGATTTAATAGGCGCAAATAATGTTGTATCGGTCAACAGAGTGTTAGTGGTCCCTGACACGATTCCTGTAGAAGCAAGTATTCAGGCTCAGCCGTATGATGAACTCAGTACGATTGGTGCCGAAATTGGCAAAAGAATCCACCTTCTGAGCACGAGCTAGCAGTTTCTCTTGGATATTTGCTGTAAATCGATTACAATGGTACGGTTATATTCCGCGCGGATGTGGTGGAATTGGTAGACACGCTAGTCTTAGGAACTAGTGCCGCAAGGCGTGAAGGTTCAAGTCCTTTCATCCGCACCAAACTAAATGCCTCATGTAATAGTGGGGCTTTTTGTTTGGTTTGAAGTATACTGGAAATAGCAGTTTAACGGGGAGATCTTATGGGAATATTTATCATTTTTCTGATCATAGTCATCATTATCTTATTATTTGACGGCTTCTTTATTGTGCGGCAACAAACATCTGCCGTTGTAGAACGCTTCGGAAAGTTTAACCGTATCGCTAGTTCTGGACTTAACCTTAAAATTCCACTAATTGATCGAATTGCTGGGCGGGCCAGTTTACGAATACAGCAGCTTGATGTGCGGGTAGAAACCAAAACCAAGGACAACGTCTTTGTGTTTGTGGTAGTTAGCGTGCAATACAATGTCTTGCCCGATAAGGTGCTTGATGCGTTTTACCGATTGCAAAATCCGCAACAACAGATCACCTCATTTGTTTTTGATACAGTTCGTGCCCGTGTACCGAACATTCAGCTAGATGATCTTTTCCAAATGAAAGACGAAATTGCTACAGCTGTTAAGACCGAACTTGACCAAGTCATGGATGACTTTGGTTATGGAATTGTTAAGGCGCTTGTAACTGACATCGATCCAGATGCCAACGTTAAGGCTAGCATGAATGAAATTAATGCTGCGCAGCGTATGCGAATGGCAGCAATTGAACAAGCCGAAGCCGATAAGATTCGTGTAGTTAAAGCCGCCGAAGGCGAAGCAGAAAGCAAGGCGCTGCAGGGGCAAGGTATCGCTAATCAGCGTAAGGCAATTATTGAAGGCCTAAAAGACTCGGTCGAGAATTTTAGCAATACTGTAGAGGGTGCTAAAGCCCAGGATGTCATGAACCTAGTTTTGATGACACAGTATTTTGATACCCTTAAGGATATTGGCTATTCAAGTAAGTCGAATACGATTTTGATTCCGCATTCTCCATCGGGGATGAGTGATATCAGTGAACAGATGCGCAATGCTATTATTACTGCCAACGAAGTGACGAACAACAAAGCGCCAAAAGTTTAATCATTGGTGCCGGTAACCATACGGATAATACCAGCTACTAAGATAGCTACAACTGCTCCGATGATTGCTCCGACTGCTTGCGCGACGGTTATTTCGCTCATACGTTATATCTTCCCGATTTGTTAAATATTTAACAGATCTACTTCTATTCTACTACAAACATAAGCATCAACCTAAGTTGACGGTTATTGCATAAGCGTGTTATAATAAGTAATTATGATTTTAAAAAATCAAAACTTGCATCTACATCTATCGCCTCGCTTAGGTCGGTAGTATTGCTGTTATTTTTAAAATTGAAATAGAGCGCCCCGACCTAAACGGGGCGTTTTTAGTTATTTGAATTTTAAATAAAAGATAAGAGTATGAATAAGAAACAATTGTACGGTCCGGAACAAATTCCGAGTCGTTTTAAAGACATGGTAACCGTATATCAAGAAGCATTTAGCGGATGGCCATGGTTTGAAGTGAGTAAATGTGCTGATAAACAACAACGGTGTGCCGGTGGATTTTCGAATTTAGCTGTAGGACAAAACTGTAGAGTTTGTTTAGCAACGCCTACGCAGCCGGCATATGGAGCAGATGAGCTAATTGAGCGTTTTGAGCAAGTTGCCACAACCAAAAACTCAACGTGGTATATAGAAGAATCTAAAAAAGGCGTTAGTTTAGCGGCAGTATTTTGGAAGACTGATGCTTCTACATTAGCCAAAGAAAAATACGACGATACTCCCGCAATGGCTGAATGGCTACAAAAACAGTTAGGCGATAGTTCGTTTATATATTTAGATGAAATATTTGCCGATAAGACTATCCGGCCACAAGGCAATTTGGCTAACTTTGGTGAACTATGTCGAGCAGTATCGACGCGATTAGACGATGAAGTAATTGTATTTAGAACAATTAATCCAGCTTTGTCAGCAGCAGCTGTACGAGATTTTAATGCGTTGTTCTGTGAGCGTGAAACGGCAGTACCTGATCGTCGTGATTTTGTAGTAATCAACATTGGAGAAACAGTATGAAAATTCTTGTAATCGGTGGCAT
>JALQXV010000041.1 GCA_023263015.1 Candidatus Saccharimonadia bacterium | reverse complement strand
TCCCTACAGTTTGATTACTTTTTTCGAAGATTTAAATCGACCGTATATTAAAAAATCTTCGGTAGTAACCAAAGACCATAAAAATACGTAGATTGTATTCCTCGGTAGCATTCTTAAGCTGTTTCCAACCGCTACTGTCTTCGGTAACTCCTTTTATTATAGCATACTGACTACTGTTAAATCAAGCCTCTGTTGTTGGCCGGAACGGCTCACCGTAATGCGGCGCACGTAGTTGTTTTACCACTTCGTCACATGTGCCGTAGTTCTCTATTTGCGCAATTTCGCCGTTACCGTATGACTCGACAATTGTTCTGCCAATGCGGGCAGCTTCGATTGCTTCATTCTGACGTTTAATCTCACCATTATTAGAAGCTGCTGGGCCGTGAAACTTCATGCCTTTTTTATGCATGTCTTGCTGCCAGCTTCCTTTTGGTAACTGCTCAAACTTTAAAAATATTTCGTCTTGCATCGAGTCTCCTAAATTAAAAACTCCCGCTGGTGCGGGAGAGATTGCTGTTTATTGAGTATATAGCAAACTACCCGCTAGTGCGGTTGATCACGAGGACAGTGAGAGTTAGCGTTTGCATATACCTGTATCGTTATATAACAAATCTGTAATGTCAAGAAAAATGTTGACATATAAAAAAAAGCTCCATACAATTCGAGCATTGTGAAAACATTTATGCCAGCAACCAAGCAAATTACCGCGAAGCTCGTCCTCGTGGGTATTGTGTAGTGGCTGGAGTTTTCAACAAGATTTAAAAAGTACAAGCAAAGAATCGAAACAAACTCCAGCCCACAAGCTGGAGTTTTTAAATATAACGAACCATTATGAAATACGAATTAAACAAAGAAATGCTTAACATCATCGGTGATGATGTTCGTGCCGGCTTACGATTTAATGCCGAATTTGGCCACAGCGAGTCAGACACCGACGGAAACTGTTATGAGTATGCAGTGCGTACCCATGATCAAATTGCTGGTATGAGCGATAACAACTCCGCAGATGACCGTCACTTCATAGGTCATGCGTATGACCATGCATTTAATGTAGGTATTTCTAATGGTCGGCTATATATTGCTAGTAGTGATGCCCCAAGTTTAGTAGCTTCTGAGTTTGATGATCCGGCTATCGCTCAAGTATTCGGAGCCAGTCAAATTGAAGAGATGGCATCTGACCAGCCCAGCCAGAAAACATTAGGATTTATGACCATGCATCCAATTGCTAGGTCATTCTCATACGAAGAACTAGCCACAATGAATAAAAAGACACGGTGGTATTCCGAGGTTTGGTTAGGGGCGCGTAATCCTTCGTGTGCAATTATGACTCCAGAATATGCTCGTGACGCACTAGCTAATTACATGGCTTTCCGTAGGGCTGTAAATGTTAGAGACGTTACGCCTGTCGGCACTCCATATGATTTTGAGTTTATCCGTGACAGCCTAGAGGCATTGCGTATACGAACCCCCCAACACGAAACGCGACCCCGATATAACGAGACGTTACCTGCATTCAAGAAGGCAGTGAAAGCTTTGGCGGCTACGGCAATTTCAGATTCCGACCTAAATGCTTTGATTGAAAGCTATGCGCAAATTTTGCCGGAGGCAAATGCTGGTTCAAACGTAATCTTTGCGGACTGCTATCGCACGGTAGGTGCCAGCAAAAACAGTGGAAGAGCATTTTCGTTAGCTCGTGAAATGTACGATTTAGCTAGACGCCATTCAAGAGCTGACAATAGTTTAGTTAGGGCAAAAATCAGTAAGTTACCGGCACAGGCAGCAGTTTGACAAATCATAAAATGAGAATATAATATCCAATTGTGAAAACACGAACCGACATTATGAATCGCCACGGAAAGCTCGCCTACAAGCAAGCCTTCTGCTTTGCGCACGCATAACGCTCGGAGATACGTTACACAAACAGGGACCTACCAAGGAAACTTAACCAAGAATCTAACAGAACTCCGAGCCTCACAGCTGGAGTTCTTTTACTGAAGAGATATATATGATTGAGCACGAGATTAGAAACGGACACGTTAGGCAACGCGAAGCGGTGCCTGATGCGGTTTTGCACCATGAGTTTACGTTCTTGCCGGACGTTGCTCGTGCTATGGCACAAATGGACGAAGATCGTAGTTGTTTGGTAGCAGGTGTCTCTGCCCTAGAAGCTAAACCATTTTTAAGTGATGTACGCTACTCAGCAAAAGTACACTACAGCATGTCCCCTATTTTGCTAGACTGCGGTATTGGCGAACCAACCATCGATAATGTGCGTGAAGGTTTTAGCCGCATAAATACAGTTCCATCAGACCCACACCGATTAGTAGTTGTTAATAATATAGACAGTCTAATTGGCGCTACAAATGAGCGACCTACTCAGGCTCAAAAGTATGCAATTGAAGCACTTACCGACCTAGTTGCTAGTAGTCGAAACCTAAATGGTGTTCTCGGTATCATTACGTGGCCAGAACGTGCTCGTGGCGGTGGTCGTGCAGAAATGCTCGGTGCCTTCGCTTCAAAGCATAGTTTTACGGGCGCAATTGATCCTAAAAAGGCTGCAGCGATGTTGATAGCTCGTGGTTACACCGAAGATCAAGCTAGCTTAGTGGTACGAGAGCATGAAGAAGTTCATGGCAGGCTTACGTACCGAGGTATAAATCGTGAACTTACAAATGATGACGTTACTGGAATGCTCGACAAACTTAAAGCGCCACGACCAGCAGTTAAGCCGGCAACGCGCACCGTTCGGGTTTAAGCTAACGCTGCAACAGGCAGCGTAGACTCGGCGATTAGTGGGTGTATCTCAGCAATTTTGCTATGTATTAGCCGAGTTAGCGGTTGATTATCTGAAGCGGTCTTAGCTACATGGATGACGTCGTGCCCTGTTACAGTGGCTTTCCAGCGCATGCGGTGACCGATTAGTGTTGCGTACTGAGCTTCTGCGTCGTAACCGGCAGACTGTAGAATGCTATACAGTTTTAGACTTAAGTCATAGCAAGCTTCAAAGTCGTCTGTTAATCCAGCTTCAACGATAATTTCTGGCACGTCATAGCCGTAGCGAGGAGTTAGTATCTGCCAGTTTACGCAGGTAACACTCTTATATGTTGTTACGAAATCTAGAAAATCACTGAACGCACTAACAATATCCCAAGAATAACGAACTTTTTCTAACACGCTGCTTGAGCGTTCCGATAAATACGCTTCGAAAACCTCTTGTTTTTGAGCATAGCTCCAGCTGCTTACATCGTTAGTAATTTGCTGTAACGATAAACCAGAATGAGGGTAAAGCATATCAGCCACGAGGTCTAGTTCGTTGCGCGGCCATACAGAGGTCAGTGTCACTGGATTATTTTCTATACTGTATGTTTCGGCCAACTGGCTTTGGGCAAGTTGTTTAACTTTAGAATTTGGCGACGTTTCTATTACGTAATCGGTAGTAGCGACCGGTAAGACTGCTTGGCTGATAGCCTGAGCTTTCTTTGCAGTGTTTTGTAGCCATTCGTCATCTTGCTTTGCTTTAGGAACCAATGAACTTAAGCGCAAATAGTCAATTAACGATGACGATATCTTGGAGTGTGTCGCGATGATTGAATCTAGAATTTTAATGTATTGTGTTTTGGTTTTATCATCAAAATTGTTCGGAATTGTGTAGGTTGGTGTTTCCTGCTTTAATTCTGCCTTGGCGGCGGCTGTAGCAACTATCTTCTTTCTCTTTAGCGGTAACAGAGGCGTAAACGTTTCCCAGATCAAGTTATGGATAGTATCAATATCGAGCAGCTCTCCGTTGCGGGTGCAATCAAGCTGTTTAAAATCCTTAGGAAAGAGCTGGCAAAGATTATCATAAACCTCAACTGCCTTCTTAAGATGATTTAGATCAGCTTCGTGGATATCTCTTTTCTGGTTTGTGTATTTACGAGCTTCTTTTTTATCAACAAGCTTCTGCGCGGCCTCGGCAGGTACTCGTAGTACTACCGATAAAGTCGGGCGTGGAATTTTGAGGGTTTGGAATTCAATGGCATCGAGCCACAAAAAGTATCCCATTCGTTCTTCAGTATTATTAAATTTTGTGCCTTGGTGGGCCATATTTGAACCAGTAAAACGATTAGCTACTACAATCTTGCCAGCGTTTAATGCTTTGCGAATCTTA
>JALQXV010000114.1 GCA_023263015.1 Candidatus Saccharimonadia bacterium | reverse complement strand
CTAACCCACGAGCCATTGAACTAATGAAACTGCTCGATGAGTGTGACGCCGCCCTTGATCTGCACGAGCACCATGATCCGCCGCAAGTTGGCGACTTTCTTGTGACCGAGGAGCCTAGCTTTGCCATAGCTCGGCAACTTGGTGTGTCCAAGATTACCTACGGCTGGGCCAAAGCTGAGCCTGGAGCTACTGATAGTTATATGTACGAAACGGGCAAGATTGGTATTACCTATGAAGCTGGCTCAATTACTGAAGATAATACGCAGCGCTGCCTAGATATAGTCCAGAAGTTTTTAGTAGCTCTCGGCAATATTAACGGCACGAACAGCGTGGCACACGACCACGAGATGATCAAAATGCTAAGGTCGATTTATGTAAAAACTCATGAATTTCAATTTGCTCAAGCCTTTACCTCATTTGATCAGTTAGTTGAAGGTCAGATAGTTGCTCGTGATGGAGAGGAAATATATAAGGCCGGTTCGCAAGAACTGATTGTTTTCCCTCGCCCAAATAAACCAATTGGTGCCGAAGCTTGCCTAATAGGCAAGCAAATGTCGTCCGTGTAAGTTTCTTTACAGTAATTGTTATAAAGATTGCTTAAAGTTGGAGCTACTTACCAAGTTACGCCGATGAAGGAGTTGCTACATGGAACGTCTGAGATACTTAAACAGAAAGTCGAGTCGCTTAGTTGCTGGTGCCGCCACGGTAGCCGCATTTGCACTACCCGCTAGCGCACAGGCTGCTAACAATTGCCCTAAACCAACTAAACCCACCGAAGCTTCAAAAAAATTGTTAGAGCGTGAGCAGCGCACATCGCAGCGCATGACCGTACTTGCCAAGAAGATTTTACGTGGCCCACTAGCTAATAAGGGCGGTGTTTCATTCTCTGAAGATACACACGGTGTTAGATATGGTGAGCTAGGTGTTACCGTAACCGGTGCTCCAGATGAAGCAACTGGTCAGAGTGGTACATACAACTTTACCGTTAAAGCGCCTACTAATAAGAACGATAATCTGAAACTTAACTGTGTTCAAAGTATCGGCATCCGAGAATCTGTACCAAAAGGCACGTTACAATCACTCGACTTTTTCAGGGACATAACTACAGGCAGTAGGACGTTCTATGCTGGTTACTCTAATAAGTATGCAAGTACGTCTGTTTATACTGCTGTGACTCCGGAACATCCTCGCGGTGCGCACCTCACTCCAGCGCGCCTAGACGCGGCAATTGAACAAGCGGAAGAGATTATTGAACGAGCAGATTTAAAAGCTCCGGTTGAAGCTGAACCACCAGTCTTTAAGCTACCAGAAGGAACATGGATGCCGTCGCCTAAATAGCATTCGTGCATATTAAAAAAGACCCCATTTTTGCGAGGGGTCTTTTTTAGTTATCCTTTATTCTATTGGTTAATAGCAGAGTATACGAGTTTACCTACATCACTTCGGTATTCCCAAACTGCCTTTTGAGCATTATTAATAGTATCATTTGACCATTTCTCGTTATTGCCCATCTTAGACTTGTTGTCCTCGGTAGTGTTACCACAATCAAGCTGTGGTGCGGTAATAGCACCTACGGCGTTAGATGCA
>JALQXV010000102.1 GCA_023263015.1 Candidatus Saccharimonadia bacterium | reverse complement strand
TAAGATAAGTTCGGTCAAAAGTTCAATTGGTAATACGGTGACAATTTCGCCAGCCGGAGCGCGTGGATTTGAAGGCGGTGGAGAGCCACTAACAACTGATGACCTAGCAAAAGTTAGTGCGGTTGAAAATGTTACGAGCGTCACACAGTCGTTGAGTGATCGTCTTAGTAGTGATAATACGAATCTTGTTTCATCAATTGATGCGGGTAGTCTAGGAAATCGCTCCGCAAATAATAACGGTGTTGGGTTTCAAGGTCCTCCGCCTGATGCGCAGTTAGATCAGCGTCAAGGTAGTCAATCGGGTTCGTCCCAGCAGGTAACGCGAACGTTCACACCCCCAGTAACAATCACGGGCACAAATACTTTGACGGACTCAACATATGGTGGCAGTAGCGTTACATATAGTTCAGGCTCTACAATTGACGCAGCAAAGGACGAAGACAAAGCGGTAATTGGCAAATCATTAGCCAAAAAGAATTCACTATCGGTAGGTTCTACTTTCACGGCTTACGGCAAGACGATTACGGTAGCTGGAATTTATGATGCTGGCAATAATTTTGCCAATAACGGCGTAATAATGTCATTAAGCGCACTCCAGAGATTATCAGATCAAGTAGGGAGTGTAACCAGCGCTACTGCAAATATTAACTCAATTGATAATGTTGACTCGGCAACTTCTGCTATTACGGCATTGCTTGGGGATTCGGCGGATGTCGTTAATAACCAAGAAACCGCTAAGCAAGCCGTTGAGCCTCTAGAGAGTGTTAAAACAATTTCAACCTATAGTCTAGTTGGTGCTGTGGGTGCGGGCGCAATTATTATTTTGCTAACGATGGTAATGATCGTACGAGAACGAAGGCGTGAAATTGGAGTATATAAGGCAATTGGCGCCTCAAACCTAAAGATTATGTTCCAATTTATAAGCGAGGCTGTTACTTTAACGATTATTGCAATGGTCTCCGGCATTATTATTGGCGCTGTGGCAGCTAATCCTGTTACTAAAACCCTTGTGAATAACAGTAATTCATCAACATCACAACAGAACGGTCCAAACAACCGCGGCGGGGGTGGGCCAGGCGGAGTTAGAATGATTGGCCAAAATAGTCTAAGTAATGCACGGAATGTACAAGCCTCGGTTGGCACTGAGATTTTGGCCTATGGATTTGGATCTGCAATCGTTATTGCGGTTATCGGTAGTGCATTACCGGCACTACTCATTAGTAAAGTAAGACCTGCCGAAGTAATGCGGGCAGAATAGGAGACACTATGTTACAAGTTACAGATTTAACTAAAACATTCCATGCAGCTCACGGCACGGTTACGGCAGTAGACGGAGTATCGTTTAAAGTAGGCAAAGGTCAGTTTGCATCAATCATCGGCAAAAGTGGAAGTGGCAAAAGTACGCTCCTTGCTCTACTGGGCGCGCTCGATAAGCCTTCATCGGGGAGCATAGAAGTGGCAGGTAATAACGTTGCCAAAATGCGAGACCATGCCCTTATCAAGTATCGTGGCCAGCAAATTGGATTTGTGTTTCAAAATTACAATCTAGTGCCAAACCTAACGGCACTAGAGAACGTTATGTTACCACTTGAGTTTGCAGGCAAACCAAATAAATATCGTAAGGAGCGAGCAGAACATCTGCTTCACCAAGTAGGTCTAGATGGTGATAAGCAAACTCGAAAACCTGCTCGACTATCTGGGGGTGAGCAGCAGCGAGTCGCAATAGCTCGGGCACTTGCGAATAAACCGAGTCTGATCTTAGCTGACGAGCCAACTGGTAACTTAGATGAGCAAACGGGGCAGATGATCTTTGATTTGCTACATAGTTTGGCAAAATCCGAAGAAACGACTATTATTGCAGTAACACATGACCTCTCAATAGCGGGTAAAACAGATGAAACATTTAAATTGCAGGACGGAAAATTAATAAAACAATGAAAAGCACATAACCTAGTCAGAGTGCTGTGCCACCTCAGTCACAAAATCGGCAAAACTAGTTCGTATGGGCCTTGAGGGGTGCTTGTCGTAACGCAAGCGCTACTACAAACGCGGCTAGCGCAAAAGGAATGGCAATTAAGAACATTTCGTGGAACGACTTAACGTAGGCATTAAGCACCAATTCTTTTGCGGCAGGCGATAGATTATTGATCCCAGTTGCAGCCGCCTGATCTGCTAATGCACCAGCATTCGGCATAACTTCGTGAATATGGTGTGCAAGACGGGTTGATAAGATAGTTCCAAAAACGGCACCGCCAAGACTGCCGCCTAGGCTTCTAAAGAATGTAACGGTTGAGGTCGCGCTACCAAGGTCTTTGTGGGCCGTAGAGTTCTGAACAGCTAAAATGGTAACCTGCATAAATAAGCCAAGACCAGCGCCTACAATATACATCCATATTGATAGATTTAGATGGCTCGTTGTCAAACTAATATGACTAAACAGCCACAGGCCAAGCGTGAGAAGTAACGTTCCTAAAATTGGGAATATTCGATACTTACCCGTTTTGCTAATAAGGCGGCCAGAAATAATTGATGCGCTTAATATACCAAAGACCAATGGCAGCATGAGTAGTCCAGATTCGGTAGGCGAGTTCCCGCGCACAATTTGCTGGTACTGCGGTATATAAAGAATGCTGGCAAACATTGCGATACCGGACAATACCGAAAGTAATGATGAGGTTACAAAAATATCATTTTTAAATAGACGGAGTGGAA
>JALQXV010000103.1 GCA_023263015.1 Candidatus Saccharimonadia bacterium | reverse complement strand
GTTGGAAGTAGTAATATCGTAAAAACTTGGCCACCCAGAGCCTGAGTCAAACTTGTGATCGCTACTAAATAATGGGTTGCCGCAGGCTGCACAAACATATGTACCCTGCTCTTCATTGTGCAAAAAATTACCGGTGAATGGTGGTTCAGTTGCCTTTTCCCGCAACACAGCGTACTGATCCGCGGTCAGCTTGTTTTTCCACTCGTCTTCAGACATATTCATGCCCTTATATTAGGCTGGTTTTTTAAGACGCTCAAGTTTGAGGCTCTTAAAGACATAGAAAATGATAACGGCAACAATAATGAAACTCAGAAGAACGTAGGCAAACTGTCCCCATGCAAAAACGAGCTGCTCTTTAGTGCCATTTTTATCAATCATAAATGTTACGGTCTTCTTTGAAAGATCACCGGTGCCAGGTAGAACAATACCTAATATTGGGTTAACAAAACTGGCTAGGAATTGATCAACAACTACCTTAATTTGCGCTGCAAAAACCAAACCAATAGCAATACCGACAACCCCTTGTTCACGAATAAAATCGGTAAAACCGTAGAGCCCAGTACGTCGGGTAGTTTTTGCAACCGTCTTTTTGGCTGTTTTGCGCGCAGTTGCAGCGGCCTTGGCGGCAGCTGACTTGGCTGCTCGTGTTTTTGGGCTATCTTTAGGTTTAGTAGTTGCTTTAGCCATAATGATTCTCCTTACTTTAGAATACTGGTTAGCTGCTTTACGGTTGTAACTAAATGAGTTGGTCGCTGAAGGCTTAAGATCGCTTCATCCTGTAGCCCCCAGTCGACGGCTACGCTTTTAATGCGGGCACGTCGAGCGGCTTGGATATCCCTGACTTCGTCGCCTACCATCCATATAGTAGAACGAGACAATGATTTCTTACGGATCAGACTAAGGATGGTAGCAGACTTACTTCCAAGGTTGCGTTTTTTAAGATGTAGAACTGTAAATTTATTCTTTAATTTGTAGCGCTCGAGCACTCGATAAATTGTGTCAGGGCTATTACGACTAAGGATATACAGGTCATGACCTTCGGCTTCGAGTGTTGCTACAAGATCAACAATGCCAGGGAATAGTTTTACTTTTTCTGACTCAAGATTAAGTAACTTACGGACGCTCCACACCATCCGAGGGAATTGCCAGAACCGAATACCGGACCAACGCCGTGCATCTTTAAGACTGCCTTTTCGTAGGTCAGCGTAAATTTCCTCGGTCATTTCTTTCAGGCCGTCTCGCTCTGCAATTTCGTTATAGATCTTGCGAATCAGTGGAGCGGTGTCAGCTAACGTGCCGTCAAAGTCGAAGATGATGACTTTTTTTTGCTTACTCACTACATTTTCTCCGGCGTCGGAATGCCTAAAGTTGTGAGTCCGTCGCTGAGAATTTTCTCATATGACGATACGAGCGGAATTCTAATGGCACTTCGCGGGTCATCAATTACTCGGTTAGATTCGTAGAAACGGTTGAAAATCTGCGATAGTTCATACAAGTATGCGCATAGCTCGTGTAGCGAACTGTTATTAGCACAGGCTTCGAGCGCTTCTGGGTAACGCGAAAGCCAAGCGGCTAAACGTCGCTCCTCGGCATTTAGCTCGGTTACATCTACCTGATCAACCCGAGGGGCATCGCGCATGATTGATCGGGCTCGTACTAGTGCGTACTGCAAATACGGGCCGCTGTTGCCTTCTGTACTTATCGACTGCTCAAGGTCAAAAGAAATATCGCCACCAATACTATTTTTTAAGAATGTGTACTTAACGGCACCATTGGCAATCTGCCAAGCAGTCTGTTCGTCGGCGGCATTTACGGCTGACTGAGCAACTATCAGTACGTCAATCGCACGCGTTACATTGCCGAGCCGTGAGCTCATCTTTTGGCCATCGCCAAATTTAACCAAGCCGTGCGTCAAGCTAGATTGCTTAGCGCCAAGTTCGGGGTCAATTAACTTCATGGCAGCAAACACAACCTTCATGTATTCTTTTTGCTCATTGCCGGTCATGATAATGCGTTGATCGTAGTCGAATAGTTGATGTTCAAGAGAAATTACACCTAAGTCTTTTGTTTCGTACATTGGTAAACCAAGAGAGGTAATAAAAACTCGAGTATGGAGTCCGGACTTTTCTTTACTCAAAATTACAGCGCCCTCACTCTCTTCGAAGACATCACCCATATGAGATCGTACGAGCGCTAGACCGGTTTTATAGGTGTCACTTTCACCAATAAATCGATCGAACGGCTTCACCGCTAAGTCTTGGTAGAAGGACCTGAAGTAGTCGTAACTCCACTCACGGGCTTGCCAGTAAATTTGGGCAAACGGTGAATCAGTATCATTATCGTCGTGGAGCTTATAAATCCGTTGGTTGAGCTCAGTAATCGCCTGCTTGGTAGCTTCGTCTTGTTCATAAGCCTGTGTGCCTGCGACATACACTTTTGCCAGCCAATTTGCTCGTTCCTCAACAGGTACATTCGCAAGGTTTTCAGGATTTTCACCACCAAGTTCTTGCAATATGCCGAACATGCTACGAGCGACATGCAACCCAACGTCACCACCGTAAGTCACACGGCTAACTTTGGTGCCTAGCCGTTCGTGCACTCGAGCCAAAGCGTCTCCGAGTATTGTTTGGTACAAATGCCCAACATGAAGCTGCTTAAACGGATTTGGACACGAATACTCAAGCGTAAGTTTTCCGCCACGCACACCTACTTCAGGGTTAATCGCCGCGTAAACAACCGCGTCTGGCAACGTAATATTAATAAATCCAGGGCCAGCTACTTGTGCAGCTATTTGCTGCTCAGTCAGTTTTTCGGCGATAGCGTTTGCAATATCGCGTGGATTTTGACCAACTGGCTTAGCGAGCTGCATTGCCACGTTGGTTGCAAAGTCGCCGAACTGCTCATCAGGACGACTTAAAACAGGTTGTATAGTAACCGAAAACAACTCTTGGCAAATATCAGCAATCTGCTGACTAATTTTGTCTCTCATATTGTATCTATTATAACAGTTGTCGAACAGAGATGGCTACTTAGTACTTTTGATGAGTCGTATAGCTTCGTAAACAATCGCGTAGCCACCAAAAAGTAGCAGGAACATTACTGCAGTGGTCGCATATGTCTGGAGGTGGGCATTTGGGTTGATAACACGTTCCGACACATCAAATAATAATCCGGCTGGCTTTAATAGGATATCCCATGTATTCCATCGGGTATAACGCCCTAAGCAGATCGCAAAGCTAACCGCCAAGAATAACAGCCCTAATAAGAGGTAAGTTGATCGCTCGCGCATCCGTTTTAGGAGACGCTGGTGGACCATATAAACACTGACATATCCATACATCAGCCCAGCTAAAACAAACGAAGTTAATAAGCCTATGTCGAAAAAGATGTCTGCTTCGTAGTTAACCCTTAAGTGTACGAAGTCGGTGATCAGATAAAAGCTATTCGGCAAGAAGACAATCCATGCCAGCGTTAAAATAATCTGTTGCCACGACAACCAGCCTAAACGGTCAACTCGAGTTACGAGCCACCACGCGAGCAACAATGGCACTGTGGCTAGTACCAAGTTCCAGACCATAAATCCGTACCTAAAACTATCGCTTGTTGCCACTCGAACGGCCAGTAAGCCGAGCGCCACTAAAGATATGCCAGCTAAACTAACAGCAAATCGGTACGGAGGCTCCCTGTGCACGTTCATACTGTTAATATTATACATCGGACGCCTCAATAAAACGGTTATGCTATACTTATAAATAATCAAGTAAAAACAATAAATACAGGGGGTGGTGATGTTTGACGATACTACGCAAACGAACCAAGCACAAAACGACGCGCAGACCGATGATCAGGCTGTTTCACAACTTATTGGTATTGGAGTAAATCCAAGCAGTACAGGTGCTGCTCCAACTACAGATACAACTACACCAGTAGCTGACGATAAGCCAGCTGAAACAGAAGCTCCAAAAGCTGAGGAGCCAGAACTTGTTACGCCTGAGCCAGCTGCCCCTGCTGCTCCAGCAACAGTTCCAAGTAACCTTGACGACATTAAGATCCAAGCCCTACAGGAACTATCACCACTTGTAGATAAGCTTGATCAAACCCCTGAAGAAAAGTACAAAACACTCATGATGATGATACAGGCATCAGACAATCAAGATTTGATTCCTAGTGCCTACACCGCCGCTCATGGTATTAGCGATGAGAAACTTAAAGCTGAGGCTCTTTTGAACATCGTTAACGAAATTAACTACTTTAGCCAAAAGAGCCAGAGCAACTAGCACCCGTTAGTTGGGCTCGTAATCCCCTGTCCGTGAAATGGTGCGGGATATTTGGTGTTGACCGTCATACAAACGATGCATTGATTGTATAAGCATACGCACCTCTTGGCGTAATGATGTGACTTGATTTTCGAGGGTGGCGATCCTGCGCCACATCTGGTCATTTTGACTATTAGCCTGACGTATCAGTGTCTGCGACTCAACATGGTACGCGTTGATTGTATTCAGAATGCGATCCCGTGCATTGTCGGTTGCTCCCTGAATGTCGTTTTTGGTTATGAGTCGATCAATAATTTTTCGTTGTGATCCATCAGTGATTGCCATTAAATCTTGGCGAGTCAATGGTGTTGCCATTTTCTTTTTCTCCTTTATGCTCATCAACGTGAGCGCTAATCAATATACGTTCTCCTTGGTATTGATGTTTTATATTGCCTCGAGCGAAGTGACCTACCTGCTGTATATCCCCCCTTCCCCATTAAAATTGCAGGACAGTAAACGAATGGTATTAAAAAAGACTTGGAAACACCTTAACAGATGTTGACCAAGCCTTTATACGACTATTCAGTTGTACGTTGCAACCGTGAACCAGCTATAAAAGCTCGGGTTTACGCTCCCAAAGGTGACCCACTTAAGTGAAACCTCTGTACTTATTTATTCTAGACTGCGTGGAGAATCAGTGTCAATATTTTGGGCTTATTACATGCCCTCATCACCGGTACGCGGCAGTGGAGCATCGCCAGTTGATGGAGTTGTTGCAGGAGCTGGAGTGGTTGGTGAGGCTGGAGCTGACGGAGTAGGCGCTGGAGAAGCAGCAGGAGTGTCGGTTGTAGTTGAGGATGTTTGACCATTGTCTTGCTGGCTAGCAGGAGATTGCTCAGGATTGTTATTTTCTTGCTTAGCTTCATTCTGGTTATTACCGTTATCGCGAATTTTATTAACTACAAACTTACCACCAAAAAATAGACCAACTGCCAAGAGAATAGTTACAATGACGGCTACAATCATTAGAGCAATAGCTACACCACGGCGCTGGCGCTGCTCAGTTTGATAGTATTGCTTTACTTCATCAGGTAAAGCACTTTGATCACGACGTTGTCGAATTCGATCGAGAAGTCCCATTTACAATTTAACTCCTTAAATTTAGAGTTTATAGTAATACAAAATGGAAAATATTGCAACAAAAGTAAATTCTAGTCCTGAAATGTAAAAGAGCCTCGCTACGAGGCTCTTTTATTTTCTTTAGGACAACTACATGCCCATCATGCCACCGCCCATGCCGCCCATATCTGGAGCAGCAGGCGCAGCCTTTTCTGGCACATCAACTACGAGCGCGCCCATAGTCATTGAGGTGCCTGCAATTGAGCTAGCGCTTTCAACGGCTTTTTTAGTCACTACGACTGGATCCACAACGCCGTTAGCCTTAAGATCGACTAACTTATCTGGACTATTTACGTTGATACCTTGTCCTGACTTAGCTGAATCGCGAACTTTTGGCAGCCATTCATCGGCATTGAGACCGGCATTTCCAAGAATAATTCGGAATGGCTGTTCAAGTGCATTCTTAAGAATTGTTGCACCGGCTGCTACGGAATCAGTACCTTCGACTTTGATGGTCTTTGCTAGGTTCACAAGAGTTACACCACCGCCAGGCACAATACCTTCGGTGAGTGCAGCCTTAACCGCTGCAACGGCATCGTCTACACGATACTTCTTCTCTTCAATTTCAGTTTCGGTAGCGCCACCAACCTTAATTACGGCAACTTTGCCGCTTAACGCAGCCTTGCGCTTCTGAAGGTTCTCTTTGTCATACTTACCTGACGTAGCAATTATCTGAGCATCAATCTGGTCAATACGCGCAGCTACATCAGTTGCGGCGGCGGCACCCTCAATAATAGTCGTGCTGTCTTTGCCAACAATTACCTTTCGAGCTGAACCAACCACATCAAGATCAACATTGTCGAATGACATGCCACGATCTTCGGTGATAACCTGTGCGCCTGTTAAGACGGCAATGTCCTGCATGATGTCTTTGCGGCGATCACCAAAGGCAGGAGCTTTGATTGCAACCGTGTTAAATACACCTTTAAGTTTATTAAGAACAAGCGTACCAAGCGCTTCCCCTTCAACCTCCTCGGCAATTAAGATCAAGTCTTTTTTACCAGCCTGAGCCAACTTTTCTAGTAGTGGCAGGAATTCTTGAACTGAGCTGATCTTTTTATCGGTTAGTACGATAGCTGGCTTATTGAGCACCGCTTCCATGCGTGCTGTATCGGTTACCATGTAAGCACTGACAAAACCCTTATCAATCGTAAAGCCTTCTACAACTTCACTCTCGAGTTCAAGACTTTGCCCTTCTTCAACAGTGATAACACCTTCTTTGCCAACTTTGTCGATAACATCGGCAATTAGTGCGCCAATTTCAGCGTCGCCGGCTGAAATCGTAGCCACTTCAGCAACTCGCTTTTTGTTGCTCTTAATATCTTCAGCCATGCCGTCAAGCTGCTTAATAACTTCGTGAGCTGCCTGTTCTAGACCTTTGCGAAGCATCATTGGGTTGTGGCCAGCTGCGATCAATTTATTGGCTTCATTCAAAATGTTATACGTGAGTACTGTAACGGTTGTTGTTCCGTCGCCAGCTACATCGTTCATCTTATTGGCAGCTTGCTTAATCAGTTCAGCACCAACACTGTAGCCAAGTGTTTCATCATCTACATCTGCAATTTCGACACCCTTAGCAACGGTCACACCATCATGTGTTACGGTTGGTCCACCGTATGCCTTACTAATAACTACATTGCGACCCTTAGGCCCCATAGTTGTCTTAACTGCGTTATATAAAATCTCGGCACCGGCTAGCACGCGGCGACGAGCGTCATCATCGTAAAATACTTTTTTTGCCATATATCTTATCTACCCTCCGAGTTATTTAACAATTGCCAGAACGTCCTCTTCACGGACAATAATAAAGTCTTCGTCGCCAACTTTAACATCGGTCGTGCTGTATCCTTTATAGACAATTCGGTCGCCAACCTTCAGTTCCATTGGGATCCGTTCGTTGTCGTCGCCAACTTTGCCTGGGCCAACCGCTACAACAACAGCTGTTTTAGGCTTTTCGGTCGCATTGCCTGGAATATATAAACCGCTGGCGGTTTTGGTTGCGGCTACTTCTGCCTGTGCAACTACGTAATCTGCTAATGGTTGAATTGGTACTGCCATAACACCTCCTCTTGGCTTACTTCAAAGTAAAGAGCTCATGTTTTCTCGCAGGTAAACACGAGCTCGCTAGCACTCACTATATACGAGTGCTAATTGGGGTGTCAACAAGATTAACGTTAACTGTAGTCCAATCATGAAAAAAAATTAACAATAAAATATTATTTATAATAAGACCAATTATGTTATAATAATACTGTGATTTTTCCTGAAAACATAAACGGTGGAAGTGGCTTTACTCCTCAGTCTCCCGAGACTCGTGGAGGGATGGCTAATGTTCGTCAAACCGAAATTCCAGTTACTACCCCCGAGCACTATATAACCGGCATATACGCACTTAACATTCCATCCGAAGAAGGCACTACCGGCGACTGGCATGGCGAGGTTTTTTGGCACCC
>JALQXV010000101.1 GCA_023263015.1 Candidatus Saccharimonadia bacterium | reverse complement strand
CATGATCCATGAAAAGTAAGAATCAACTAACATCAGCAGGGAAATGAAATTAAACTGTATTGCCAAGGTGGCCTACAAGGCCGATTCTACGTGCCTTACACTTCCTGATGATATTGCGAAGGTAAACCAAGAAAATTCATGCTAGTTCTAGATTTGGTTTAACTGATCAAGTAGCTCCTGCGCAATTGCTCGAGCTTGGTCGTTCTTTTCTTTTGATAATTCACCATGTGCAATTCTATCAACAATCGTGATCGTTTTATCAAGATCGTGGTTAATCACAAATTCAAAGTAGTCTTTAGATAGTGCCTCAGACAATTCGAGCTTGGCGGTTGCCATACGCTTGCTAAGGTCTGCTTGGTCAACATTGCCACTGTATCGTTTAACTAGACGCTCCTGCCACGTTGCAAAATCTGGGGGCAGAATAAATATTGGTAAAACAGAAGCACTAACTGCTCGGTACTCGGCAATACCCTGCACTTCAATTTCGGTAATAGCAATTTCTGACTTATTGTTAGCTGCTTCAATTTCGGCAATACTGGTGCCGTAAATATTGTCGTGGACAAGTTTTACCTCAACGAATTCTTGGTTATCAATCATTCGTTCGGCATTTGCAAGGTCAATGAAATGATACTCTACACCTTCTTGCTCTAGTACTGAGTGATTATAGCGTGGCTTGCGAGTAGTATGCGAAACAATGTAGTGGTACTTACCTGACTTGAGTAATTCACCGATAATCGTGTCTTTTCCTGCAGCCGTTATCCCAACCAAGAAAACAATTTTAGTAGATTCAATAATCTCAACAGCGCGTAGCGGCACCGAGTAATTTGTGAGCTTATCAGTTAACTGAGTCGATACCTGCGGGTTCATAAAAGACCCATTATACATTAACTGTCTGTTAATTACCCTAGTTTTTTATAGGTAGTGCCTGATATGATCAAAATTATGATGCCGGTTATAAGTAACCACCATGGCTGATCTTGAAAGAACTGAATTTTATCGATAATCTTTTCAAAGCCATAAAGCACCGCCACAAAGCCAAAAGTGGCCACCAATAGAAAAACGAGCGGAAACTTTGTTTCAACTTTAACTCGCTCCTCCACTATTTTATGAATTAGTTTTTCTTCAGCCTGAGTAAATGGCAGCAAGTCTTTTTTGCTAGATTTATTGCTCATACCAATGATTCTAATATTTTTTCAAGGATACTGCGAGCCCGCTCATCTTCAGCCTTATCTATTTGACCAGTTTGAATATAGCTATGGGCTACATTGGTAATATGCTCGACGCCATCGCTAACCATACAGTAATAATGAGGCTGCCCTAGTGCAAATGCGATTTCTTGTTTGGCAGCTGTGAGTCGACGACTAATTTCGGACGAATCAAGAATGCGCTCTATTTGAATTCGTTGCTTTAATACCTCTAAGCTTGGTGGTGCAACAAAAATAGTTCTAATATTCGGATGGTACGCACGAAGCTCCTCTTCGGTTTGGACAATCAAAATACTAAGGCCAGTTTGAATTTGGTTCAATTTTTGCACCTCACTAATGTGGAGTGCTGACAGCTGTTGGTTATGAACTAGCGCAACTTGCAGATATTCTTTGCGCGTTAAGGCATCGTTAAAATGTTCTAGGTCAGTAAAATTGTAAGTCTGCCCATTAACTTCACCTTCGCGGGGTGGCCGCGTAGTCGTCGATAAAATCGGTACATAAATATCCGGATAGTCTGCGATTAAGTTATCACGCAACGTATCTTTACCGGCACCGGCTGGTCCAGCAATCACCGTAAAGTTACTGGCAGCAAATTGGGCAACTGTCTGAGGGTTAGGCCGATAGTTTGGCAAAGATTCTGCATACAACTTGGCCTCATCCTCAGTCAGTAGTCGACTCATTTAATCTCTCTTTAAAAGAACCGTAAAAGCTTCGGCAGGAATATCAACATTACCGAATCGCTTTGCTCGGGCCTTTCCTTTCTTTTGCTTCTCAAGTAGCTTTTTACGCCTTGTAACATCGCCGCCGTACAGTTTGGCAGTTACATCCTTACGAAACGCTTTAACATCTTCACGAGCTATAAAACGACCGCCAATTGCAGCTTGTAATGGAATCTGGAAATTCTGACGCGGTATCACTTCTTTTAGCTTACCCACAACCTCGCGACCCATGCCTTCGGCCTCTGTTTTATGAACCATGATCGACAATGCATTCACGATCTCAGAAGCAACGTAAAAATCGAGACGAACTAAGCTTTCTACACGGTAATCGTCAAGCTCGTAGTTAAAGCTACCGTACCCGCTAGTTGCGCTCTTGAGTTGATCATAAAAGTCAGTAAGTAGGTTAGCTAGTGGCGCATCAAAACTTACTAGCGCTAACTGATCATCCACATAACTAACATTTTTATGGATACCACGCTTACTTGCTACCAGCTGAATAACGGAGCCAACGTAATCTTTCGGTACTACAATTTCACCCTTAATCCATGGTTCGGCGATTTCTAGAATTTTTGCAGGATCTGGTAAGTCGGCAGCACTTTTGATATCAATTTCATCGCCGCTTAATAATCTAACTTTATAGTCTGTACTTGGGTTGGTTACAATTAGGTCGAGATTGTATTCCCGCTCCAAGCGTTCACGCACAATATCCATGTGCAGCAAACCTAAAAAGCCAATACGTACACCAAAACCAAGCACTGGTGAATTTTCTAGTTCGTACTGTAATGCCGAATCACTAAGGGTTAATTTTTCGATAGCTTCTTTAAGGTCTTGATACTGTTCATTACTTTCTGGGAAGAAGCCTGCGTATACAAACGGCTTAACATCTTGGTAACCTGGCAAAGCTTCGGTTGCAGGAGTCTTAGCAAGCGTGATAGTATCACCTACTTTAGCTTCTCGAGTGCTTCGCAGGTTAGTGACAATGTAGCCAATTTCGCCGGTAGCTATTTCTGCGTGTGGTGTCATAGCTGGCGTTAGCGAGCCAACTTCAAGCGCAATACCCTCTGCATTAGTTGCTAGCATTTTAATAACGTCACCTTTTTTAATTGCGCCGTCAACTGCGCGTACATATAGCACCACCCCGCGGTAGTCGTCGTAATAGCTATCAAATATAAGCGCTTTAGTCGCCGTAGACTGATTACCTTTAGGTGGTTCAATTCTGTCTATAACTGCATCAAGTACCGTATCGACCCCCATACCCGTTTTAGCACTAATGTGTAAAATGTCTTCTGGTTTGCAGCCGAGCAAGTTTACAACTTCTTTAGTGACTTTTGGCACATCTGCTGCTGGTAAATCAATTTTGTTCAAGACTGGAATAATTGTTAAGTCCGCACCCATTGCAAGGTACACATTGGCCAGTGTCTGGGCTTGAATACCCTGACTAGCATCAACCACTAGTATGGCGCCTTCGCAAGCCTCAAGGCTTCGTGACACTTCGTACGAGAAGTCTACATGCCCTGGAGTATCGATCAGATTTAACTGATACTCATTATGGTTCATACGCACAGGGGCCAATTTAATCGTAATACCCTTTTCGCGCTCTAGGTCCATCCTATCGAGTAACTGCGCCTTCATATCACGCTTTTGCACTGTGCCAGTTAGTTCCAATAGCCGGTCGGCCAAGGTACTCTTACCATGGTCAATATGAGCAATAATACAAAAATTTCTTATGTGTTGTTGATCCATCTTTACACCATTATAACAGAGGTGGCTAAGAAATTAGATTTTAACCGTAGCTGTAGCTAGTTTTCGAATCTTGCGGATCACTGGTTTTACTTCGTCTAACGCAAACAGTGCAGACATTCCAAAGTGCACCAATATAGTCGCCCCAGAAATTGCCGCCAGTTTTGCACCTAACGTAATAAAACCTCGATCAGTCGTATTTAACGGGAAGAGTTTTAACATAATGAACGCCGTTATTACCGTAAAACCAGTCACCGACAAAATTCTATACATAGCGCTCCAGAACTCTTTATTCATTAGCTTGTGGTCTCGCATTATCATGATGACAAACAGGATTGCAACCTCACTTGCTGCGACCAAAGACTGCGCCATAGCCAAGCCAGCAACATCGTAATTATCTGGTCGAGACAGTACGTACGCTAAGACTATATTCAATGCGATTGCAAACAGTGATACGTATAATGGCGTCCTTGTATCTTTTTGAGCGTAGAACCAACGTGATACAAGAGCGTAGATTGTTCTAAATAAAATAGCCCCTGTGAAAAAGCCTAGAATTAGCGCGATCTGCGGGGCATCATTGGTAAAAATTAAACGTGCCAAATATGCTCGAGTAAAGTAAACAATCACTGCCACTGGCAACGTAAGCCAAATAATGACTCTTAGAATTTGTAAGAAGTCTTTACGAAAAAGGTCACTTCTATTTTGCGCAAGTCGATCGTTGAGCCTAGGGAATGCTGCCGTTGAGATGGTTGTACCAATCAGTAGCGTAGGGGCAGTATGCAAAATAAACGCATTCTCGTAGTAACTAAGTTTACCTTCGCCAAGCCGACGAGCGAGGTTTGTTTCTACAATACTGTTAATTGAATCGATACCTTGGTCAACCGAACGTGCTGGCAGCTGCTTAAGAATCTGCCTAAAGTCCGGATTGGCCCATTTAATCTTGGCATTGTATTTATACTTTAGACCGATAAAACCGAACAAGGATACGATCAGCTGCAAAATAGCACCCAGCAGCGCACCAACACCTAACCCAATTAAGCCGAGGCTGTCTTGGAATATGTAGATACTAAAGATAATTGAACCGTTATAAAAGAGCGGTGCAATCGCAAAGAAAAAGAATCGCCCGAAGGTCTGCTGAACACTAGTAAGAATACCGGAAATTGTGAACAGGAGTGGATTGAACGCAATAAACCGCATAATTGTTACCGCGTTATGCATTTGGTCTTCTGTCATCGTAGGTGCGACAACATGCCTCAAGAGTGGCTCAGCAAAAATAAATATAATCAGCCCGACAAAGAACATGACTATAGCGAGCAAGTTCAACAGACTATTACTGAGTTCCCAGATCGCTTTTTTATCATTACGGGCAAGTTTTTCGGCTAGGAATGGCATAAAGGCCACACCCAATGCACCGGCCGCTACCGTAAAGAAAAAGAAGTCTGGAATTTTAAATGCAGCGAAGTACGCGTCAGTGCTTTCTGGGCCGAGCGCATGGAAGTTAGCGTTAACTAACTTCGTTCGCAAAAAGCCCAAAACAAGGCTGAACATTGATGCGAATACGAGCAATGCAGCAGCATTGCCCAAACTTATCCGCTTATTGGCACGGGATATTATACGCGTACGACGATTCACTGGTGACATATTATATGCCTATTACGCAGTATTTAACAGATCAAACGCTAAGAATGAGAGCGAAACTAGTACAAAGCTGCAGCTTTTGGCAAATGAGAACCTTCAAAGATCAGGGCGACCTCTTCGGCTTCGACGGTTTCTTTTTCTAGCAGCAAGTCTTTAAGGGCTTCGAGATATTTCTTATTCCCCTTAATGACTTCCCTAGCTCGAACAGCAGCTTCAGTAATAAGTGCTTCGACTTCGTCATCAATAAGCTTTGCAGTATCTTCAGAGTATTGCTTTTCATGGGTCATGCGTTCGAACATCATTCCGCTTTCAACATGGAAAACTTGGTCTCGAAGCTTG
>JALQXV010000040.1 GCA_023263015.1 Candidatus Saccharimonadia bacterium | reverse complement strand
CATTATGCTCCTCTTAACGATAGTCATTTTGGGCAACACTTACGGCATATGCGCAAGCTACCCTCTGGTATTTCGTTGCTTCGATTTTATACCAGATCTTTTATTTTATCCAGTGCAATTAATTCTGAATCACTTTGTGTGCGAGCTTTATACTCAACTGAGTTCTGCTCTAGTGTCTTCTTACTAATAACGACGCGATGTGGCATGCCGAGTAGGTCGGCATCTGCGAACTTTTGTCCGGCGCGCACATCCCGGTCGTCATAGATTACACTAATTCCCGCTTGGGTCAAAGCATCGTACAACTTAGTAGCCTCATCGTCTTCGCCAATACTAATTAAATGCACGCGAGCTGGTGCAATAGCGGCTGGCCACACTAGCCCACGATCGTCGGCCATCTTTTCAGCAATCACACCCATGAGGCGTGTTACACCAATACCGTACGAACCTAGGTGAACAGGTATTTGCTTGCCAGATTCATCGGTGAAGAATAGTCCCATCGTTTCACATTTTTCGGTGCCGAAGTTAAAGATGTTGCCGACCTCAGCACTCTTAACTTTAGTCAGTTCATCACGAGTAACGCCAAGCTTTGCAAGATTTTCATCTGTCATAACTTCTTCGTTTACGGCTACGCCTTTTTCGCGGTTAACGTAAATAAAGTCTTCGCCAGCTTCACAGATTGTTTGGAACTCATGACTAAATTCAGTAAATGCCCCGCCGGCGGCAAACGTAACGTAGGTGTCATCGTCTAAGCCAAGTCGTTCGTAAACTTTTTTATAGGCTTCGATTGATCTGTTATAAAAGATTTCGTGCTGTTCTGCGTCAACGTTAAAAGAGTACATGTCTTTCATGACAAACTCTCGTCCACGCATAATGCCACTCTTGGCGCGCAGTTCGTTGCGTAACTTAGTTTGGAACTGGTAAACCTGAACTGGCATGTCACGGTAGCTATGAATGTGCTGTTTCATCATTTCGACAATGATTTCTTCGTGAGACCATGCCAAGCCGAGTTCGGTGCCGTCCTGTAACTTAGTCTTAAACCAAACATCAACCGTCTCGTCGTCCCAACGACCAGTAGTTTCCCATGTTTCTTGGCGTTGCAGACTAGTCATAATGAGCTCCTGACCGCCAATGGCGTTCATTTCCTCACGGACGATTTGCTTGATGTTTTCAAGCACGCTGAGCCCTAGTGGCGTGTAGGCATACACGCCGGCCATAACTTTATAGACATAGCCAGCCTGAATCAGGAGCTGCGCATTGCGAGCAGTCTCGTCAGCAGGCACTGTTTTACTCGTCTTGGTGAATAGTTGTGATAGTCGCATGGTTTTATTTCCTTAGTTCGGCTTTTATTTTACTACGTTCTGCCCAAATATTAGTGCCGGCTTGCCCCGCGAGGACTGCTCGTAGTGAGCTGCCCGTGCCTGCAATGTGAGCGCTAATACCTGAAAGATTGGTTAACTCAAACGCCGCCTGCACCTTAGAGTAGATACCTCCTCGACTATTATCTGATACCTCAACCCCTTGTAAGTCGGCCAAGACACCAATGATGTTTGAATTATCAAGTGTACCAATAACCTGTTTATCGGCGTCTTCCACCCCGTCTGCACCATCTGTTAACAAAATAAGATGATCAGCCTTAACGAGCTGTGCAATATGAGCAGCAAGGCCGTCGTTATCGCCGCCAGTCTTAAGCTTCATTATCTCAATGTCGCTGAGTGCATCGTTTTCATTAACTAGGTTAATGACGCCGCTGCCAATATTCTTTGCAAGCGTTTCAGCTAAAATATTTCCTTCTAGCCCTTGCTCGGCTTCTGTGATGTCGTGGTGTGTAACTAAAACTTGACCCGTTAGAACGCCCTGCTGCCTGAACGCTTCCGTCCATGCCATTGTCAATGCGCCTTGGCCAATTGTTGAGTAGGTCGTAGCCAAACCATCGGTTACAACCCCACCGTTTGCTTCCCAGATTCGCTTGCCGACCGCGATTGCGCCCGACGTAATAACTGCGGCAACCACGTAATCGTCGCCGAGTTCGCCTAATTGTGCAGCTTGATCGTTCAGGACGTCTTGTCGTATGCCGTTCTCATCGGCGACACAGTTTGAACCAAGTTTGACTGCAATTCTTTCCTTTTCCATAATTTGTAATCCTGTTTAAAATAAAAAATCCCCTATCTTTGACTAGATAGAGGCGTGCTGTTTTGAAGTAACTAAAACCTACGCCTCAACGGGCGGGAGTGGAAATCGACTTGCAAAAACAGATACGTGTTTCATAATTCCCGTTAATCATACCATATACTTGCTACTTTGGATACTGTTAGCGGGCTGCAAACAAAAATAGAACTGTAAAAGCTAAGCCATTTTTAATAGCGTGCACAAAAATACCCGCCCATAAACTGCCGGTGCGCTCACGCAGTGCAATTAGAAAAACCGACAGTACAAACGTGTCGATAGCTGCAATATAAAGAGGCGCCGCGCCACTCAGGAATTGCAAATGCGCCAAACCAAACAATACACTCGCAACCATCGTTGCAGTAATTTTACTGAGCTTACGCCTTAGACCGGTATATAGAAAGCCACGAACTGCAAACTCTTCCACTAATGGCGGTAATACAACGAGGGCAATAAAGACTAAAAGCAATGCAGGGCCAGCGGCATTTTCATAGCCAATTTGCTGTTCCTGTTCAGTATTAATAGCTGGGATGTACTGCTTTACTAATGCAAAGATAATGGCGTTAACAACAAAGTAAATGATAAAGAATCCTACTGCATATAGAGCATCCTTACCGTTAGGCCCTCGCCCTAAGCCAATCTCTTTAAGACTAACGTCTCGGCTTTTCATAAAGATATAAATAATCCCAGCCAACGTAGCATAGATAAACAAGGAAAGCATGAACTGAATAGTACTAGAGTCGCTTAACTGCTTAGTTATTTCATCCTGCGATGGTCCGCCCACTAATGGACTTAGCACGAAGATAAAAGATACGAGCAGCGCCGGCAAGAAAATAGTACACGCTAAATATGAAACGATGGTTACAAAACTAGCAGAAAACGGGCTTAGTCTGCCCTGTTTTTTTGCAGTCACAGGCTTTGATTCATGCTCTAACGCTTCCATAGCAATGTTAGAAGAAACGTTTTATGTCGACGAATGTTATAAGAATAAAGAGGAGCATTAACGCAGCGAACCCAGTGCCGTGTATCGCTTCTTCTCGTTCTTTAGTTAAGGGCTTTTTGAGCGCTTTAAATAGCAGCAGTACAAATAACCTTCCGCCATCAAGAGCTGGGATTGGAAGGACGTTCATAATAGCGAGTGAAAGCGATAGTACCGCGATAATAAATAAGACAAAATTAAATCCGATTTTACTGCCCTCACTCAAAATGTACGCAATACCTACCGGACCCGAGACTTGCTCGCTTGCAGTCTTTGTATCGCCCTTAAATAAGCTACTGACTGCCGTACCAATACCTTTAAATGTTAAACCAGTTAGCTGGCCAGTCAGCCCTACGGCAACTACTGGCGCTGACCATGTGCTGCGCTGTAGCGTAATGCCGCTTTGCGATGAGCTAATACCGAGGAAGCCTTTACCTGTATTTTCTTTATTAATAGAAACTTGGAGTTCTTTTTGTTCGCCACCTCGCTGTATAACTACCGGAACTGTTTTACCTGCATTGTCTTTAGCAATTTCACCAACGCTAGCAGAGTTATCAATTTTTTGACCAGCAATACTTATGATACGATCGTCCTTTTGCATACCGGCCTTAGCGGCTGGCTGATCGTTTTCGACTTGCGCAGCAGTTATTGTAACTTCTCGGGTTACTTTGGTGTCGCTGTCTACCGTAAACTGATTATCGATTAGTTTTGGCATGCCAATAAGAGCAAGCAAAGTGAACATAATGAGCGCGGTGATCAAATTCATAATCACACCGGCAGTCATGATCTTTACCTTGGTGCCTAGTGGAGCAGCTCCAAAACTATGCGGCTCGTCGGCAGCGTCATTTTCACCCTTTAAGCGTACAAAACCACCGAGCGGCAATAAGTTAATCGTGAATATAAACTTACTCTTTTTAGTCTTAATTTTCTTAGCCCAAACTTTAGGCGGAAAACCAATTCCAAACTCTTCAACCTCTACCCCGCCTCGGCGAGCAGCGATAAAATGCCCCCACTCATGGACGACGACGAGGCCGACAAACATGAGCACGGCTAAAATAATCAAAACTACTGACATCTATGTATTATTCTATCACGTTATTGTTAGTGTTATTGCTTACGTATTGCCCTAAACGGTCATGATTTCGGCTTCTTTTGCCTTGGCGAGGCTGTCTACAGAAGCCTTATGAGTTGCCATAGCTTCGTCAACCTGAGCAGTGAGTCGTTTATGTTCATCTTCGCTAATGTCTTTATCTTTTTTAGCTTGGTCAAGCTCTCCAAGAGTATCTCGGCGTACGCCGCGCATAGTAATCAGACACTCCTCTACCTTTTCGCCGAGCTGCTTAACGATCTGCTGTCGTCGTTCTGTGGTTAGTGCTGGAACTGGTACGCGAATAATGCGACCGTCATCGCTTGGATTCATGCCGAGTGTTTGATTGTCACGAATTGCACTAGTAATGGCCTGTATATTGTTTGGGTCAAATGGAGAGATTTGCAAAAGTTGCGGCTCAGGTGCTGTTACCGTTGCTAACTGTATAAGCGGCATTGGCGTGCCGTATGCTTCGGCAACGACTCCGTCGAGCATGCTTGGGTGAGCGCGACCAGTGCGTAGTTTTTTAATTTCTGTTTCAAAATGCGCAATAGCTGCTTTGAATTTAGTATTAGCTTGGGAAATTACTTCTTGTGGACTCAAAATTTAGGTACTCGCTTAATGGTTTGATCTACCATAAAGTGTACTAAATTTTTACCTGTAATTAAAGTGTTAACCACTGGATGCACCTGAGGTTCGGGCTGTTCTGGCGGCTCCTGTCGAGTCCATGAACGACCATGTTCGGCTGCCCATTGGGCTAGGTCGATCACTTCTGCTTGGCCCTGTGCCGTTGGTTGTTGTTCAAAGCGCTGTCCTTGTCTCACAAGAATCTAGCATAAAACTAACGCCGCAAACGCGACGTTAGTTTTATTACTGCAATAGTAGTTTCTTATTCTTCGACTTCGCCAATACCAATACGTGCAAAGCGGCGAACAATAATGTTCTCACCAAGCTTAGCAATACCCTCTTCTTTAATAAATTGGGCAACCGTTTGATCTGGGTTCTTAATGAACGGCTGATCAAGCAAACAACGTTCTGCAAAATACTTTTTAATCATGCCGTCGACAATTTGTTCGAGCATGTTTTCTGGCTTACCTTCGGCTTTAGCCTTCTCGGTAAATTCTTCAGTTACTTTAGCCTTTTCAGCTTCTGGGATATTGTCGGCACTAACGTACAATGGTGAGCTAGCTGCAACGTGCATTGCGATGTCTTTCACTAGTTCAACAAAAACTTCGTTGCGAGCCACGAATTCGGTTTCGCAGTTTACTTCAATCACTACACCAATGCGGTTGTCATGGTTGTAGGTACTTACGATACCCTCGCGGGCTTCTCGTTCACCGCGCTTTTCAGCCTTAGTGATGCCTTTTTGGCGCATTGCCTTAAGGGCTGCGTCAAAATCGCCGTCTGATTCTACAAGAGCTTTTTTAGCATCAGTAATACCAACGCCAGT
>JALQXV010000003.1 GCA_023263015.1 Candidatus Saccharimonadia bacterium | reverse complement strand
GACAAGTGAAGTCTTATCAAGCACACCTGATTCTTCCATTTCGTAGTACAGGTCGTTACCTTCACGAGTACGTTCACCAACACCAGCAAAGACCGACTGACCACTGTGGAATTTAGCGATGTTGTTGATAAGCTCTTGAATAAGAACAGTCTTACCAACACCAGCACCACCAAACAAACCAACCTTACCACCTTTAGCGATTGGAGCGATTAGGTCGATGACCTTAATACCTGTTTCAAGAATTTCAATTTTACCTGATTGTTCAGCAAGTGAAGGAGCTTCGCGGTGAATTGGAGCGCGCTGTTTAAAGTCACCAGCTTTGTCGTCGATAGGTTCACCAACAACATTAAACATGCGGCCGAGCGTAGCATCACCCACAGGAACGCTAATCGGTGCTCCAGTTGCAAGTACATCTGTGCCACGCTTAAGACCGTCTGTGTCACCAAGTGCGATAGCGCGAACGCTGGTTTCACTTAGATGTTGTGCGGTTTCTAAAAGAAGGGTACGATCACCAATCTTTACTTCAAGTGCATCGTAAATAGCAGGCAGTTTGCCAGCCTCAAACTCGGCGTCAACAACCACACCAACGATCTGGCTGACTTTTCCGGTTACTTTATTGTTAGTTGCTTGTGCCATTATTGCTCCTCGCTGATTGTCTCAAGTGTTCTTAAATATGATGGTGATTCTTCGCCGATTAATTCCTCTAGTTGCTCAGTTGGCGTAGCAGCAAGCGGATCTTCGATCTCTAAGCGTTCGTCGTTAGCGGCTAATTCGGCTTCGAGTTCTGCTGGGTCAATTCCGTTTGGAACGTCTCCGTCGAATAATTTGCTGACTCGTTCAAAGTTATCCTGTATAGCCATCTGAATCTCCTTTGTTAGTACGCTTAGTCATTTAATGCCTCTGATCCACCGATAATTTCGGCAATTTCTTGAGTAATTGCAGCCTGACGGGCAGAGTTAAATGCTAAAGTTAAATCGTCAATAATATCGCTGGCGTTATCGCTGGCGTTTTTCATGGCCAACATACGCATAGAGTGCTCGCTAGCAAGACTTTCTAGAACTGACTGCCACAATTGAACTTCCATTAAACGCGCCACAACTGATTCGACGACAGACTCGACTGACGGTTCAAAAATAGCCACTTCTAGTGGTGATAGGCTATGTTCACTAGCTGGTGGTCGGGCAGGTAGTAGCTGAAGCGTAGCAACTTCTTGCTTAATACTTGAAAAGAACTGGGTGTAGATAATATCGACAGCATCAATCTCTTCGTTTTCGTACATCGAGAATACCTGCTCGATGATTGGACGAATGTCTGAGCCTTTTGGCTGACCGGTAAAGATTGGGTAGGCAGCCAATAGCTCTACGCCATCAAGACGTGAAACAAACTGCGATCCCTTTTTACCAATAGCGATTACTTTGTCAGAGATTTTTGCCTTAGTATCTTCAGTTAGAATGGTCGTGAGTTGTTTGAGGACATTGCTGTCATACGCTCCAGCCAAGCCGGTGTCACTCGTAACCACGATAACCAATCGGTTGTTAACCTTACGACGCACAAAAAGCGGGTGACGATTAACATCAGACACGTCGCTAAGACGCGTTAAGATGTCGTGAGCCGCAACACGGTACGGTCGAGAAGCCGTAGCTTGCTCTTGAGCACGTCGCATCTTAGATGCGGCGACCAATTCCATAGCCTTAGTGATCTGTCGCGTATTTTTTACGCTTCCGATGCGGCGCTTAAGGGAAGTAGTGTTAGCCATTAATGCTTATTTTTCCTCTTCGTGGTCCTTAGCAATTGTGCCGGCCACCTTAAGAATCACATCTTTAATCTCATCGGATGGCTTGTCGCCTTCGTTGAGCTTATCAATCGTCTTTTTATGGTTTCGCTTAAGATCGGCGAACATTAATCCCGCTACCTTACGAACATCTTTAACAGGTACTTTGTCGAATACTCCATTAGTTGCAGCCATCAATAATGACGTTTGCTCCCAGATTGAGTACGGCGAGTACTGTGGCTGTTTAAGAAGTTCAGTTAAGCGCTGGCCACGATCAATTCGGTGCTTAGTATCAGCATCAAGGTCGGTAGAGAACTGTGCAAAGGCGGCAAGTTCGCGGAACTGCGCCAAGTTAAGGCGCAAGCTACCAGCTACGCTCTTAACGGCTTTTGTCTGAGCGGAACCACCAACACGTGACACAGAAGTACCAACTGCGATAGCTGGGCGAATACCTTGGTAGAACAAGTTAGTTTCGAGGAAGATCTGACCGTCGGTAATAGAAATCACGTTGGTTGGAATGTAAGCGGAAATGTCGCCAGCTTGCGTTTCGATGATTGGTAGGGCAGTAAGACTACCAGCACCCAATTTATCTGAAAGCTTAGCTGAACGCTCAAGTAGGCGTGAGTGCAAGTAGAACACATCACCAGGGAAAGCTTCACGGCCTGGTGGGCGACGTAGCAACAAGCTCATTTGACGATAGGCGTTCGCGTGCTTTGTAAGATCATCAAAGATGATGAGCGCGTGCTGACCATTGTCGCGGAAGTATTCACCAATTGCAGTACCCGCATATGGTGCGAGGTAGAGCATTGAAGCTGGGTCAGCAGCAGATGTTGTAACAACAATTGACTGCTCCATAACACCGTCGCGTTCTAAACGAGAGATCAGACGAGCGACCTTAGAAGCCTTCTGACCAATTGCCACATAGATATTAATAACACCAGTCTTTTGGCGGTATTGGTTAATCATTGTGTCGAGGGCGACAGCTGTTTTACCAGTTTGGCGGTCACCAATAATAAGTTCACGCTGGCCACGACCAATTGGCACCATCGTGTCGATGGCGGCAATACCGGTCATAAGAGGTTCGTGCACACTCTTACGAGCAAGTACACCTGGAGCGGCGTTTTCAATTGGGCCAGTCTTTTTAGCCTTGATAGGACCTTTGTCGTCAAGTGGCTGACCAAGTGGGTTTACAACACGACCGATAAGTTCAGGGCCAACAGGAATTTCGATTGTTCGACCGGTGAGAGCGACCTTAGCACCAGCCTTAATTCCTAAGTCACTGCCAAGAAGTACAGCACCAATTTCGTTTTCACCAAGGTTAAGCGCAAAAGCGGTAACTTTCTCGCCGTTAGCGGCTTCGATTTCGATAACTTCGTTGAAGCCACATTCACGGAGGCCATAGATCCACGCTACTCCGTCACCAACACGCGTAACAACACCGACGTTTTTAACGTCTGGCTGATCTTTAAGACCAGCGATTGCCTTACGGATGTCGGCTGATAATTCTTTAATATTTACGTCGCTCATGAATGTTGAATTCCTTCTCTTAAACGGTTTAACTTTCCTCGTACGGTTACATCAAAATTTGCGTTGGCAAATGACAAATTAGCGCCACCTACTACAGACTCATCATGAATTTTATTAAGTACAACTTTTGAAGCTTTCGGATACTGCTGCTTGGAAACCTTTTCAATTAATGAAATCTGTTCCTTATCAAGCTCATGCGCAGTACGAACGTCAACTTCTACGATGCCAGACTTTAGAGCGCGCTGCTCTTGCACATCACGCATAACTGAGTCTAAATCTGCAGCTTTACCGGCATCTAGTAAGTATGAGGCTACACTCTGGGATAACTTAGTTGCATCGACACCAGATTCAAGCGAATCAACAATGTAGCTAACTAACTTTGATCGAGAGTAGACTTTACTCATATTTACTAAGCCTGACCCTTAAGTGCGTTCGTAATGAGCGCATTATCTTTTTTAGCATCAAGCTTTTCGCGGGTAACAGCCTCGGTAGCTTCTACTACTAGGTTGACCATCTCTTTTTCAAGATTACGGCGAGCTCGTGCTGTGTCATCAGCAATTTTCTTTTGAGCATCTTCAAGAATGCCAGCCGCTTTAGCAGCTGCATCATCTTCGGCCTGCTTAATCATTGCCTTGGCTTCGGCATGGCTGTCAGAAACAACTTTTTCAGCTTCGGCACGAGCTTTCTTACGCACTTCGGCGACTTCACGGTCGAGCTCTTCTTTTTGAGAAGAGAGCTCGGTCGTAAGCTTTACGCCTTTATCGATAGTTTCTTGACGCTTTTGGAGCGCTCCAACTACAGGTTTAAAAACAAAGCGGCGCAAGATCAAATAGATGAACAAGAAGGTGATTAGCTGAATCACAAAAGCTTTTGCATCAATGCCCAACGCACCAATGCCAGACGCAGCTTCTTCAGCGGCATGTCCTTCTTCGGCAGCAAATTGTGTAATAAATGAAATCACTTTTAGTTACTAATACCTTATTTAATAATGAAGATTGATGCGAAGGCGATAAGACCAAACAACTCAGCCAATGATACGAATACCAAGATCTGACCAAGGAATTTAGCTGACTCTGGGTTACGACTTACTGCGTTCATGAAAGATGAACCAATCAAACCGATTGCGATTGCAGGTCCTAATACACCAAATCCTAGGGCGATTCCTTTTGCTAGTGGTACAACATTGGTAGCTTCTGCTAATAATTCCATTCTGATTTCTCCTTATAATTACTTCTTAGAATGACATAATATTGGGTAACAAACAAATAACGGCGATGGGCTATACGCGTGCCTCCGTCGGCTTGTCCGGTTCAGTTGCATAGTCCTCATCATGGTGGTTATGAGCCGTAGCCACACCAAGATAAGAAGCACACAACATGACAAAAATATACGCCTGCAATAGGCCAACAAAGATTTCCATTAAGGTAAACGGCAAGGCGCCAAGTGGAGCACCAGGGCCAGCCAAGTAGGCAAAGACCGAGATAAGGATTTCACCGATAACAACGTTCAGGAACAATCGAAGCGCTAAACTGATCAAACGAGTGAACTCGCTAAATAGTTCGAGGGCACCAAGCGCTAACGTCATTGGGTTTTTAAGACTGCCTTGGAAGTAGTGGCGAAGGTGCTTGAGCGCACCAGATTCTCGAATCGCCAAGGTTTGCACAATAACAATCATCACAAGTGCGATTGAAAGTGTGCCGTTAAAATCAGCCGTAAATGGTCGGAACAAAGCAGTGCCGTCATGGTTAATTGCCAAACCCACACCTGGCAATAGGCCGAGCCAGTTATTGGCGATGATAAAGAAGAAGGTTGTTACAAACAGTGGAGCGTACTTAATCGCTTTGCTTCGAGAATTTAGGGCCGTAGTAAGTACATTGATAATAAACTCGGTACCATAGTCAATTAATTGAGCTGGGCCCTTTGAGCCTTTGTAGCTAATTCGCTTGGCAAGGTAGGCAAAGGCCGCGATGATCAAAATGCCACAAACCCAGCCGTAAATCATTGAGTTAGTAATTGCAAAACCGTTGATTTCAAAAATTTTCTCTGGCGCGATGGCAATATGAGGACCATCTTCAGCTGCGAAAAATTTTGTAAACATTATTGGGTTGCCTTACTGGAATCGATTCCAAGCTTAATGATAAATAATGTTGCGCAGACAAATCCTGCAATCATCCCCGCCGTTGGATTTCCGGCTACAATACCGATAAAGAGTGGTACAAGGAACACTGATGCGAGTCGCCACGAAATGTCGAGGAGGCTCATAACAAAAGCGCGTTTTGCAGCGCTCACTTGTTCCTGTTTCGTCGTCTTAAGGGCGGCGATCTTCATCTTTTTCATACTATAGCACCTCTGGTCAGGTTTGGTCAACTAATCTTGGGCGCGTTCAGCGTTTAGCAATTGTATGTAAAATTGAATTTCATTAAGTTTTCATTAACTCGCAGTTTACATAGTAAAACTACTTCTAATCCGTAAGACTAACAGCCTGTTTAAGACGGTCTTTGAGCGTCAATTCCCCAGAAGTTGAACAGGTAGCAGGGTCTGGCTTGTGATTATGCTCGGCTGCCGACTTGCTAATTTCATCGAACTGACCTTTGGTCTGGGCAGGGTCGCCATAACTTATAAGTAAAACGTCTTCGTTGCCAATTACTCGGTTAAAGGCACTGTCAATTTCTTGACCATTTAAAATAAAGGTTAGTTGTTTACCATCCTTACCATCTTCGTAGGTTCCATTGTTAGTTGTTACAGACTTATACCCCAATGTGTAGCCAAGGTTTTCAAAAAAGTTGCCCCACGTTACTGCATCGTCGTGAACATGGATAGTGTCGAATTCTTTATTATGCATGTGCACGCGAGTTTTAGGATTGTTGGCTTGGTCAGATGAGCAGCTCTGAACTTCTTCATAAAATGTAAAGTTATCAAACTTGTCACGTTGCCCGTCAATAAATAATCCAAAATTAGCATGGTAGTGCGTGTGATGCGACTTGGCAAAAATTACTCGCAGGCTAATAAACAGCAGTAGGCCTGCAATAATTCCACAGCCAAGAGCTAGTAGTACAAGGTTACGTTTCCGTAGTTGTCGAAGCTTTTCCATAGTATTAGTTTAACAAACCAAAATTGTATTGCTATTTATAGCGGTTAATGGTTTTATAAGGATAAAGTTATGAGTTTTCCCGAACTTAAACCAAACGCAGTACGTTATCATCCCGACGAAACAGTCGAGCAACTACGTGGACCCGTTGTCACAACTGATGTTGAAGATAGTGCAATGTCACTTGCGTTGTCTTTAGCAGCAGTATCACTCCAAAATGGCAATCCGCCGGTTGGAGCCGTACTTATAAATAATGCCACTGGCAAAACATGGGCCAATCGCACCGATGATAAGACTACGCGTAACTTAGTGCGTCACGGCGAAATGGTTGCGTATTTTGATGCCCAGCCAGAAGTGGGCGATGATCTTAGTGATTGCACGCTTGTCACAACTGCCGAACTCTGTAGCAGCTGCACTCCGCATTACGCCGAAGGCAGAATCGGCAAGATTATTTATGCCGCACCGCGTGCATACGTATTTCCATTGACCAATATTATGCGCCCTCGCAACATCAACATGCCAGACCTACTTAAAGATGGTAATACCGACACGACTGTTATCGAAAATTATCGAATGATCGAGTCATTAGGGCTCTTTGCCACTTACGGTGCCCTTAAAGGCGTTCGAGTGCCTAAAAAGGCAGGGAAGTTCCTGCTCGGTATTAGTCGTGGCACTATTACGCCGGAACCTGTAGCTCGGCAGGTCATTGCCGCCCCTAATCTTCAAGCGGCGTAAAGCCAAGTCTGCGAGCAAACCACTCGTTGAGTTTAACGACTGGCGAAACAATAATAATCAATAGTGCGCCAATCCAGCCAAAAACCCACGTTTTTTTACCGTGTTTGCGCAGCGTGCGGGGCCACCACATCATGTTTTCCCAAAGTTCAGCATGATCAGCCTTAACCCTGCGCATTTTTACGCCTACTCTTAACTTCTCACGATGAGCTATTTTATAGCCGCTGCGGTGCAGATGAATCCCCAAATCTAGATCTTCATGAATAGTAGGATCATCGCAAACTTCATCTTTAACTGTCTTCCACATAGCTCGCGGCATTGCCATATTTGAGCCATACATAATGTGATGCCCGAGTAGTATGCGATTAAATCTAAAGGCAATGTAGCCAAGCATATAGCCTGCAAACCGACCAAAACGAATGTTATAAAAAAATGCACCCCCACTAAAAGCCGTTGTTACGTGATTTGGGTCTTTATAAAAGTTTTTAACATAGGCCGTCCATCCAATAGGGAGTACTGTATCGGCGTCTATACGGCCAATAATATGCTTTGTAGCGGCGTTAAATCCGGCGTTACGGGCATATAAAACACCCTGTTCTGTGGCATTAGCAACTTTAACAAACGGGTACTGGTGAGCAATCTTGACTGTGTCATCAGTTGAATTGTTATCTACTACAATAACTTCTTCAGGCATGACTGACTGGGCAGCAACTGCATCTAAGCAAACCTTGAGGTGGCGCGCCTCATTGTAAGCTGGTATGATAAGCGAAACTGTTAATGCTTGTTTGTTTTGCAACGACGGCATATACGTTTAAGTGTAGCTCAAATGGTCAAACAAAGAAAAACTGTATCTAAGCAAAAAAAGACTCCTAAAAATGAGTCTGTTTTTACTAATTTTAAAAAATGGGTCAGCCGATCCGTTTGGCGCAGAATTAGCGCTGGAATTTTTGCGATCTTGTTCTTATTTGTTGCCTGCTGCTACAGCTTGTCGCTCTGGTACGAAAACAAACACAAGGATGAACCACTTATTATTGGCACCACTTTTGTAGCCGGCTATTCGCGTTACTTTGGGCTTGAGCCAAAAGAAACACTGCAAGCCATGATAAGTGACTTAGGTTTTAAGCAGTTCCGACTTGTTAGTTATTGGAACGAAATCGAAGATGTTCAAGGCGAATATGACTACAGCGATCTTGACTGGCAATTCCGTATGATCGAAGAAGCAGGCGGAAAGATCAGCCTTGCAATTGGGCTCAGGCAGCCTCGCTGGCCAGAATGTCACATGCCTAAATGGGCTGAATCAATGCCAATGACAGAATGGGAACCAAAACTAAACGCGTTCATGAAACAGACCATGGAACGCTATAAAACCAGTCCGGCCCTAGAAAGTTATCAGTTAGAAAATGAATTTTTCTTGGATGTATTTGGTATTTGCCCCGACCATAGCCGTGAACGACTAGTTCGTGAATATAACTTTGTTCGCCCAATCGACACGGAACGACCAATTATCATCACGCGCAGCAATAATGCTCTCGGCTATCCACTTGGCGATCCCCGTCCAGACGAATTTGGAGTATCGGTCTACAAGCGTGTTTGGGATAAAACGATCACGAAGCGCTACTTTGAGTACCCATTACCGGCATGGTTTTATGGCTCCCTAGCTGGCGGTGGGGAAATCTTAACTGGTAAAAAACTTATTATTCATGAACTCCAAACCGAAGCATGGCTACCCGACACCGGTGAATTTGCTATGAACGACATTCACGATATTCCCGAGCAAAATAAATCTATGAACGCCGATCGGCTAGAAAAACGCATCGAATATGGTAAGGCTAGTGGCATTAAAACAATGTACACATGGGGAGCCGAGTGGTGGTATTGGCGCAAAGTAGTAGCCGACGATCCTAGCCTATGGAACGTCGTTAAGGACCAGCTAGCGGAAGCTGAACGGGAGAATGCTTCACGTTAAACGTATAATTATATTATATAACGTATTGTAATTATAGTCAATATACGTCATACTGTAACAGATATGGCCAAGAAAAAACCATCTGTACCAACAATAAAAAATCGTCGAGCCCGCTTTGATTATGATCTGGGCGATTCTCTGCTGGCTGGACTGGTTTTGACAGGGGCAGAAACGAAAGCCCTACGGCTCGGGCATGGCCATCTCAGAGGTGCCTACGTAGTTGCTCACGGCGACGAATTGTGGCTATTAAATGCTACGATTACCGGCTTTAATGGCGTTAAACTTGCTGAAGAAGAACAAACCCGTAATCGAAAACTACTATTAAAGCGCCGCGAAATCGACAACTTGCTTGCCGAAAAGAAGCAGGGCAAGAGTATTATCCCAACAGAACTACTGACTCAGGGTCGCTACATTAAAGTTCGTATCTCTGTTGGAACCGGCAAAAAACACTATGATAAGCGCGAAACTATCAAAAAACGTGACCAAGAACGAGCTAACCGACTCGAACTTAAAAACCGATAAATGACATCAGATATTTACAGATAGACCAACAACGGTTAGAATAAGTGAGTTCATTTTTATAATCCCGTGTAGCTCAGTGGTAGAGCGGATGGCTGTTAACCATTAGGTCGCTGGTTCGAATCCAGCCGCGGGAGCCAAAGATACGCTCAGATTAGCAGAGGTTACTAAACCTCTGTTTTTTATTTGGGTTTATAATAAATTCATGACGTATAAAGTGAATACAATCGATCATATAGGTTTAGTCGTAAATGATTTTGATCGGGTAAAGAAATTTTTTGAAGATTTTGGATTCGTAGCTGAAAACGAACAAGACATAGAAGGTAACCTGCTAGATAAGGTAATGGGCATTGAAAATGCGAAATCTCATGTCGCTTTTATGGCTTCACCAAATGAGCAAATTAAGATTGAACTAACGAAATTTATAAATCCTGAAAATAAAAATCCAAACGAACCAGCGGAAATAAATACGTTAGGTATTCAGCATATTGCAATGGTAGTTAATGACTTAGCTAAGATAGTTGAAGACATGAAGCTAAAGAATTACGATTTCATAACTAACATTGAAACCCATGCAGATATCCTAAAAGTATGTTATTTCAAAGGACCGGAAGGAATCATTCTCGAATTAGCCGAGATGCTAGACGCTAATAATTAAATAAACACGTCTAATATACTTATGGCCTCCACTTTTGTAGTTGATATACTTTAAGTATGAAAGCAGGTGTGTACAAGCATAAGCGACATCCTAAGGATTTATATCTATTGATCGGTCTAGCGCGACACCACCATACAAACGAAGAGTTCATTATTTACGTTCCACTTAGACTCGAAAAAGAGTGGGAAGGGACGGCTAGAATGTCTTTACGAACCGTAGAAGATTTTAAGAATACTTTTGAGTATGTTGCTGAGCGTTTACCCGACGAACTTTAGACAATTAGAATCTTTATATTATTTACAATTTTGATATTTAATGGTATTACTATTTTATGTCAGATACAGCCAGCATAGAGCAAGCTTCAACAATCTTTGAAAAAGTCTGGCAGCAACCAAATGGCCACCTTTTTAAATCAGAAATACATGGTGTAATGGCCATTGCCGATAGATTCCCTAGAATGCCCTTACAGGTAGTAGTCGCGCCGTCTAGCGGAACACCACATAAAGATCAGCATTTTTATGACCTTGGTCTTGATCAGCAACGAAAGTTGCTCGAGCTTGGTCTTATTGTGGGGTCTAAAATTCTTAACCATTGTACACCTAATCAACGGTCTATGTTTACGTTAGAGGGTTTTGCAGTTAAAGATCATGCTCACCTCGTTTATTACGCCGGTGAGCGAGGTCAAGGGATTGATCGCTATACAGGCGGCATTTTAGGTGATGAAGCCGTTCAAAGGACGATTGAAGTGGTTTCATTCTCGCCCGTTGAAGCTGAGCAAGCTGAGGCAAGACTAGCGCAACTTGACCGGTAAAAAGAGTATTTTGATTTAAGATGTTAATTCGCTACGAACAGGACATACATACTACGGAGGCTCGTAATAATCAGATCGACGCGATTCTTGGTAGTACGCCCGAACTTTTGGTAGTAGGGTCAGTGGGAAGGCATGCGTTAATTGGACAAGACATTAGCCCGAATAAAGATGGTTTTGCTCGAGATATTGATGTAACTGCTATAAGTTCTAGTGTCCAACCTACGATGAACACGTTTGGGCCATTTCCAAAAGACCATATTCTTCAAGGCCTAATTGATGTTGTCGGTTCAACGGCTACAGTATGCTACAGAGCAGACAGACCAGATGTTGCAGTAACAATGCCGTCCGAAGTATTTGAACCGTATCCAATAACCATTGGGTCAATGAGATGCTTCACGTTTCACCCAGATACGTTATTAAACATTCACCGAATAGTGGGAACTTATAATCCTAGAGTTGAAGCAAACATTAAGCAGCTGCGTGTTTCATTACAAACTGTAGATTACGCTCATATACCATCCGATCGATTTGAAGCATTTCGCGAACTTCAGCAGTTAGCCTTAAAAGATCCAGAACTTAGAAAGCAAAAACTTCTTGAACAACTAATGGCTTTATATGATTACTTCGCGCCAGCAGCAGTTAGGTCAAGTTTGCAGCCTATAACTGCTCATATTCTAGATCACCTTAAGGCTGAATCTAGAAATGGAATGGTCGTGCCTAAATCTTAGTTAAGAGAAGCTTACTTCTTAAGAATAAACTTTTGAGATTTATTCATTTCTTTATCGGTACGATGAATACAGCCGATCCAGCAGCAGGGGCGACGCTCGCCAGCACGCATTTTAGATAGGCCAACTTTGATACGTTTTGTGCGAGTTTCGGTTCTCTTGCCAGATGTAACCCAACAGATCCATTCGTTACGAGCAAGTGGTGTAATATCCTGCCATAGCGCAAAAACCTTGGTGTCGGACATAATTGCAGCCGCCCAGTCGTCCGGTAAAGGATGAATTGTACCACCTGCAATTTTTTCATTTGTTTTTAATGTCATATGTTTACTATATCACCGGTTAACTTGTTATCATAAGAGCACGTAATCGTAAGCTGAGGAGGTTTGTATGGCGCAAAAAATTACACCTAATCTGTGGTTTGACGGGGTGGCAAAAGAAGCAGTAGATTTTTATGTATCGGTTTTTCCTGATGCCGAAATAATATCGGTGACAAACTATCCAAACAGCCAAGAAGAAGGTTTAGCCGACTTTCAGGTTGAACTAGCCGGTGACGTACTAACAATTGAATTTAGACTAGCTGAGACACGCTTCGTCGCAATTAACGCTGGGTCTGAGTTTAAATTTAATGAAGCCGTGTCTTTTGAAGTAAGTTGTAAAGAT
>JALQXV010000069.1 GCA_023263015.1 Candidatus Saccharimonadia bacterium | reverse complement strand
ATTCTTGAATACATGAATAACCTCAAGGTGACAGCACGTGATCAGGGCTACGTGGAAACTTTGTTCGGACGTCGTCGCCCTATGCCAGATATTCATTCCAGTAACTATATGGTGCGTCAGGGCGCGGAGCGAGCAGCAATTAATATGCCAATTCAGGGTACCGAGGCAGACCTGATGAAGTTGGCCATGATTAAGGTTCAAGAGTATCTAGACACTCGCAAGGAATGCTTCATGCTATTACAGGTTCACGACTCCATTTTAATTGAATGTCCGGACGATCAAGCTGAGAGTGTTGCAGCTGATGTTAAGGAGATCATGGAAGGTGTCTATACATTGCCAGTTAAATTAACTGTAGATACTTCAGTCGGGAAGAACTGGGGTGAGCTCTAGCCGATTCTAATAACTATGCGCTTGTCGGATCCGAGCTGCTTCTGAAGCTGGTAGACTTTAGCACGTAAGGCGCCGGCAGCAGATGCCGAGGGCAGTTTCACAACGAAAGATTCGTTGGTTATTGAGACGCTGGCTGACGAACCGATTTCTTTTCGGACAAATTGTTTGATCTCTTGTATCTCAGGTGGTTCGTCAAAGTTACGATTCCCGAGCAAGTCGGCAAGTGATTGAGTCATTAGTACCTATCATAACTCCTTAAAGCTCTGAAAAACAATTGCCATAAGCTTAATAATGTAGTATAATATGCAGGAATGAAAGACTATATCCGTTACGCAATTGGTGTGGGAATGTTGATCTTGGCCATTGTTGTGATGGTAGTTCTGTTCAACATCATCCGTAACACCATCAATGATGGAGGTGATAAACCTCAAGAATCTAGCCAGAATCAATCAAAAGTTGTTGATGGAAAAAAAGTTGATTTGCTTGCTGCACCAACCAGTAATCAGTCTGTGCGTTTTACTACCCGCGGTGCTGTTTATGGCAATGAGCGGCATTTTAGTATTCGGATTACTGTCGACCGAAACACACGCTTAGTAGAGGTTGTACAAGGCTATGACCAGACAGTGGTCAAGTCACAATCTAGCCCAAATACCCAAGACTCATACAAGGCATTTGTAGAGGCGCTCAATGGTGCCGGATTTACTAAGTCAGTAGACGCCGAAGGCCGAGGTGCAGAAACCCAGACTTGTCCATTGGGCTACATTTATAGTTTTGAAGTCGCTCCGGGAACCAATAGCTCGTTTCGTACATGGTCAAATTCCTGCAAGAAAGCTGAAGGAACTTCGCAAGCTAACCGCGATATTGTTCAGCAACTATTTCAGCGACAAATCCCTGACTACGATAAGTTTGTTCAGGGCGTACGACTTAGCTAGCGTACAATAGATGTATGCCTGAACTCCCCGAAGTAGAGACTGTCCGAACAGGGCTGGCTCAGCTACTACCAAATAAGCTAGTTACAGCTGTAACTACAGATACAGACAAAAGTTTTCCAAACGCTCCCAGCGATGTGAAGCGTTTTTTAATTGGAGCTAGCGTAACTGACGTGCGACGACGTGCAAAAGTTCTGCTGATAGATCTAAATACAGGTTATACGCTTGTAACTCACTTAAAGATGACTGGTCAGATGGTGTACCGCAGTAATGATGATCATGAACGGTTTGGGGCAGGACACCCGAACGACTCGTTGATTAACAGTCTGCCTGATCGATCAACGCGCGTGATTATTGAGTTCGAAGACGCAAAGCTGTTTTTCAATGATCAACGCAAGTTTGGTTGGATACGACTTATCCCAACAATTGAAGTCGAGAACCTAGACTTCTTTAAAAAAGTAGGACCTGAACCACTTAGCCCAGAATTTACCGTTCAGATATTTATGGAACGTTTGCAACGACGTAAGAACACAAATATTAAAGCAGCCTTGCTCGACCAGACCGTATTGGCTGGTATTGGCAATATTTATGCGGACGAAAGTTTGTGGGGCGCCAAAATTCATCCATCAACATTAGTAAAAAATGTGCCAGATGCTAAGCTCAAGCTTTTGTATACAGAGATCCAATATGTCTTACGCTTAGCGATTGAAAAGGGTGGCTCAACTGACAAAAACTACGTAAATGCCGAAGGTAAAAAGGGTAGTTACATGAGCTTTGCCCGCGTTTTTAGGCGTGAAAATTTACCATGTCCACGCTGCGGAACGACCATTATTAAAACCCGTGTCGCCGGCCGCGGCACTCATACGTGCCCAAAGTGCCAACCCGAGCTATAATTAAGCTATGATTTCAGTGCTGAGCGGAACTAATGTCTTTTTACGCAACCTTGAGCGCAACCGCCTAATTAACGCATTTACAAATGAGCACGGCGACTTGGCGCTTGAACAACTTGATGCTGCAGAAGCGTCTTACGAACAAATTTTAGCGGCAATTGAATCGCTGCCATTTTTAGCAACAAAGAAACTCGTAGTGATTAGCGATCTATCGCTTAATAAAGATGCTAGCGAAAAGCTTGATCTATTACTGGAGCGTGCGGGCGATACAACCGACCTTATTATCACTGAAACCAACCCAGACAAGCGCACAACCTACTACAAGCTACTCAAGAAACAGGCAGGCTTTACTGAATATAATGAACTTGATGAGAACGGCTTAGTTAACTGGCTCGTTAAAGAAGCTGAAGGTCGTGGCGCTAAGCTATCTCGAGGCGACGCTGGCTTTTTAGTTGGAAGAGTTGGCTTAAACCAACTCAAATTGAGTAACGAACTTGATAAACTTCTACAATTTAATCCGGTCATTACCCGTCAGGCAATTAGCGACTTAATAGACGAAACTCCTTCAAGCACAATATTTAATTTAATTGATGCTGTGTTTGCCGGAGATCTGTCACGCGCGTTAGCGATGTACGACGATCAACGGCAGCAGCGTGTGGATCCACAAGCAATCCACGGCATGATGGTTTGGCAAATGCACGCAGTAGCGATTGCAGTTAGCGCCCCAAAGGGCACGCCGGCTGCTCAGATTGCTAAAGATGCTGGGCTGAGCCCGTTCGTGGTGCAAAAAAGTCAACGTATTGCTTCTAAGATGGGTGCCGTTAAGGTGCGTGAATTTACTAAGCTACTCAGAGACATTGATTATAAAGGTAAGCACCAAACATTCGATTACGATGAAGCCTTGCGCTACGCCATTGTATCGCTTGCACATTAAAAAAGTCCGGCACGGCGGCCGGACTTTTTGTTGATCAAAGCAGAACTATTTCTTCTTTGGGGCTGCCTTTTTAGTAGCAGGTTTTTTGGCTGCAGGAGCTTTTTTAGCTGGAGCTGCTTTTTTAGCAGCTGGCTTAGCTTTTGCAGGTGCGGCTTTTTTTGCTGCAGCAGCTGGTTTTACGCCAGCAGCTTTAGCAGCCTTGGCAAGTTGTGACTTCTTGCGAGCAGCTTTGTTCTTATGAATAACGTTTTTCTTTGCAGCTTGGTCAACAGCGCTTTGAGCTTTTTGAAGTGCTTCGCCGGCTTTTTTGTCGCCACCCTTTAGGGCAGTGTGTAAGCCCTTGATAGCTTCTTTTAGGTTCCGCTTTGTCTTAACGTTACGGATGGTTGCTTTCTTAGCAACACGAACGCGCTTTTGCGCAGATTTGATAATTGGCATATAGAGGAGTGATCCTTTTATTTAGTATTGATTCAAAGAGATATTATAACCAATCAGAGTGATTTTGTAAATGCTCTACAGATTACGCGCGAGGTCTATATGTAAAATGAGATTTCATTAAATTTTCATGATCTCCTAGTTTACATACGCGAGCTAAATATAACAGGGCAGGACTTGCATAAACCATTGAGCTTATGGTATATGTATACACAAACTACAATATAAACAAAAAGAAATAAAAAATATGCCGCCAAACAACGAACAGAATACGCAAGCCGATCCATTCCATCAGATCATTGATCGTTTGGACGGTGCTAACAATATTTTGATTACGGTTAGTAACGATCCGTCGGTAGATCAGTTAGCGGCATGTATTGGTCTTACGCTTACGCTTAATAAGCAAGGGAAGCACGCTACAGCGGTATTCAGTGGCAAAGTTCCTTCAACGCTAGAGTTTCTCGAACCCGACCGCACGATTGAAAAGAATACCGATAGTCTACGTGATTTCATTATCTCGCTCGATAAGTCGAAGGCAGATAAGCTTCGTTACAAAGTTGAGGACGATTTTGTAAAGATCTTTATTACGCCGTATCGAACGAGTATTGATGACAATGACCTAACATTCAGCCAAGGCGACTTCAATATTGATCTTATTATTACGCTTGGTGTTCACGAGCGAGGGCACTTAGACAATGCGATTGTGGCTCATGGGCGCATACTGCACGATGCTGCAGTTGTAGCACTTAACACCGACGGCGGTAGTGATATCGGCACCATCAACTGGGTGCAGCAAGATGCGAGCAGTTTGTGTGAAATGGCCGCAGACCTTGTTATGGAACTTGATCGTGATCTGTTTGATGAACAGATTTCGACAGCTCTGCTTACTGGTATGGTTGCAGAAACCGATCGATTCGGTAATGAAAAGGCTACACCTCATACCATGTCAGTCTCTGGAGTATTAATGGCATCTGGCGCAAGTACTCAATTAATTCAGAGCAAACTACAAGAGCCGGAACCAGAAGAAGAACCAGAAGCTGAGGATGAAGTAGAGACCGAGATTCCAGATGTGGTTGATCAGGAAATAGAAAATCCTGACGAACAGCCTGTACCAAAAGATGATGGAACTATTGAAATTGATCATTCAAATGATATTCACATCGATGAGCACGGCAAGCTTCGTACTCCAGAAGAAATCCAAGCTGAACAAGAGCCGGAACCAGAAGAAGAACCAGAAATCCAGGCTGACCCTGAGCTAGAAGCTGAACTCCCAGAGCCACAGCCTGAGGAAGAGGCACCAGTAGAGGAGCCAAAAGAAGAAAAGTCAGAAGTCACTACTGAAAGTAGGCTAATTCTAGAGCCACCTCAATTCTCTGGACAATTAACAGCAAGTTCAATCCCAGAAGAAGAACAGTACTCTCCGGCTGTAGACCCGCTTAATGGTGCTAAAGATCAGCCGATACTTGGGCGTGACGAGCCATCAGAACCAGAACCAGTGTCTGAACCTGAGCAGCCAGCACTGCCATTGATGTCAGAACCGCCTGTAGAAGAGGCGCCAGCTCCAGCGCCTGAGCCAGAGCTTCCGTTGCCGGATCCAGTTATCGAAGATGATCCAACTCCACAAACCCTTACTGATATTGAAAAGTCGGTCGGCAGCCCGCATTTAGAAGAGATTGATAGCCTTGATGTACCACCGCCAAACCCTGAGGACAATGTTCCACCACCTCCGCCGGTTGACGATGCGCGAGCAGCAGTTGATAGCGCTGCAAACGCCGTCGAAAACCCTCGTTTGGAGCCGATTGACGCTCTTGGCGCTAGCAACATTGACTTAGACCTGAGTAAATTTGAGGTTCAAGAACCCGACGAAGAGGACGACAAGAATCCAAATGGTCCGCCACCACCGGTTCCTCCTCCAATGATGCCTCCTCCGAGCGTATAAGCTACAATAGTCTGAATGGAATTACCTATAGACGGAATCCTCTTAGTCGATAAGCCAGCTGGCTGGTCGTCTTTTGATGTAGTTGCTAAGGTGCGAGGTACGCTTAAACGTGAAACCGGTCACAAAATTAAAGTTGGGCACACTGGGACACTTGATCCACTTGCAACCGGCCTGATGATCATCGTGGTTGGATCGTACTGTAAACGGGCAGTTGAGTTCACAAAACTCGATAAAACCTACGAAGTGACTATGAAGCTTGGTCAAACCAGTACAACGGGTGATGAAGAAGGGGAGAAAACCGTGGTTTCTGACTATCAGCCAGCGCCCGAACAGGTACTTGAAGCGCTGGATTCCTTTATAGGTGACAGTATGCAAGTTCCCCCAGCATTTTCAGCAGTAAAAGTTGACGGCAAGCG
>JALQXV010000053.1 GCA_023263015.1 Candidatus Saccharimonadia bacterium | reverse complement strand
GCAAAGTTAATGGCATTAGTAATCGACACATAAAAATAGTCTAGAAACTGGGGTTGCCAATTTGGGAACTCCTTAGTTAAGTCTTGCTGAGTAAATTGAAAATCTTTGTCGTACCTTGACCATTTACTACTAGTTAAGCCTGGACTATCTATTTCCCAATACCATACAGCGTAAACGATGATATTAGTAATAAAGATTGCGATTGCGGAGGTAAGTAGCTCGGCACCGGTAACGTCGGTATGGGTCACAATCAGCGAGTGCAATACCAGCCCAAGCGAAGCAGCATTTGATAGGGACAAAAAACCGAGCAGCAAACTGGCGACAAGCTTTCGGATGCGCTTGATCGTTGGTGTATGAACGTACAAAATGATTGTCAGAATAATCGCTAATCCCAACTCGGCGATGACAATGGCATACTGTGCGCTGTTAGCTAATCGAGGGTTAAAGTGAATGCCAATTACCTGCAAAAAAATTGCAAGTGACAACGCCAGCTGGGCGTGACCCATTTCGCGTTTAAGGGCAAATTCGGGACGTTTTTTAAACATGACTAGTTTGAGTTTACTATAAATTACTACTAATCGACATTCTTGAGGGCAAATTTGGCGACTATAGCGTAATGATCAGTATAAAAGTCTCGATCAACTTCGACTTTTGGGGTACCGAGCACTTCACCGTTGTTTACCGCACAGTAGTCAATTGGCGCGCCATTATTCTTGGTGGTAGGCCCAGTTTGTGGAGTGTAAAAACCATAGCCGGCAAACGGCACCAGCACCCGATCTGGTCCAGCATTTAAGTCTCCGCAGGCAACGGTTGTCTGGTCTTTGGCGGTGTTTTCCTTAGACCAGTTAAAAACAGTTTTAAGCTGCGGAGCGTTAACATCTTTTTGGCCGCCAATATGAAACGTAACTGCCCTAATTTTACGGAGCTGATTTCCGTCGTACGCCCGAACCGTAGCAGCCAACCCTGCCCTGTTTTCACGGGGCGCTTCTTTAGAACGAGGAAAAGAAGTGTCCAAGTTAACCATATCAATCGTGCCTTCGGCCAGAGTTTTAGTAGCGTAGTCCATTACTGAGTCACCGTTTATGCCTAAGCCGCTAACACTTTCAAGTTTTTGCCGAGACATAATAACGTTACCGTATCCGCCAGAGTCAAATTCTTGACGAGCATCGGCTAAAACAAAAGCTACATTCCATGTTTTAAACCGAGCCCGTAACATTTGGACGTCTTCAGTGTTAACTTCCTGCATCATCATGACATCAAGCCGGTGCTTATTGGCTAAAAGCCTGATTTGTTTTACCCGAGCCGCCGCCTCGTTATGCATATTCCAGCTGCCAATTGCGACTTGGTTATCAATATTAGCTGGCTGCGGTGTTTTTGCTTGATATGACTTTACCTCGCCGGTGCGTTCAAAATGTTTGTAACCAACAAAACCTCCAACTGCTAATCCGGCTAAACCAGCAGCAATCATTGCTCGTCGATAACGACGGAAAAATCCTGTTTTTGGCTCTTGCTCCTTGGCCTCTTTTTCGCCCATAGTTCTAGGGCTAACTATATTTGTATGTAAGAAATCTTACAATAGAAAAACCACCCCATAACGGAGTGGTTAGTGCTGTGAAAAGTACTTTAGTACTAGTCTTGGTACTGAGCGTCAAATGGACGTTCGCCAGCTTCTTCACGAGCAATCTGACGGTCACGAAGACGAGCTTCAGGTCGGTCACCAGTTTGTAGTGCGTCGCCTGCAAGAACTTCTTCTTCAGGTCGTACGTCTGCTGCCATACCTTCTGCTGCCAAAATAGCTTCATAATCTACGGCCGGTTCTTGTGGTTGTCGTTCAAATCCCATTTAGATCTCCCTTTAGCAATATTTAATATACTTTACGATTATACAAAAATGTTCTTATATAGTCAATTATACTGGTCGGCTATAGAATACGCCGAGCGCACCAATTTCAATACCGGTTTTACGAGCGTGTTTTTTTGCCAGCAGAAGGCGCGTATTAGTAAATGGATACCCTGCCTTGTTTGGTTCTACTCGCAAAATTTGTGTACCTACCGAATCTATCATCGGATAGCCAGTCTCTACGTTAGCATTTACATCACTCAACGGGCTGAGCGCCTTATCGCCTGCACCAAGCCACATGCCTTCATCAATTAGGTTTGCAAATCGTTCGTCTGCATACGTGACCGAGCCAATAATACGACTGCGCTTAAAAGTTTGCTGAAGCTTAGTAGTTATTAGCTCTTTAAGTTTATCCATGTAACGCTCACCTATTAAATCAAGCACTTCTAGTGACTGAGTTCCGCTTGACTCCATGTAACGCTCTTCAAACTTAGTGAGCTGCACATCGATAGCCGCCAATACGGCTTCGTCGACACCATCTAGTGATTCTACCAAACGCTTTGCTTCGTTAAGTGGCTCAAGCGTGGTGGCAACTTCGTTTGCTTCAATAATCTTATCTTTTACCTGATCAATATCGTCAAACTCACCGCGCGCATCATGACTTAGGGTTTGAATTGTTTCGAGCCATGAAGTAAGTACATCTATATCTTTGCGATCATATAGCTGATCAAGAAGATTTACATCTTCTTGAAAACCAGATTTGACTAGTGACCGCACATCTTCGATTGTAATGTGGCCATGGTTGGCTTTCATGGCGTCAAGCATACGCAAAATTGTTTCTGAATATTCTGGATGCTCTGTCATGTGCTTAAAGAATTCAGCGCCAACTGACCGCAGATCATCAAATTGCTCAATAATGTACTCGTCACGAGTTTCGTCAATCTTACCGACTGCATGAGTTTTGTCGGCATGTGCTGTGTCGTGTTTATCAACGTTGTTTCTGTATTTTTTGAGGTCGTTTCGTGCATGGTTAAGGCTACGTATAGAATTATTGTCTGGTGACGAAGAATCAATACTAACCCCTTCGTCATTATGATGAACCGATATACTAACATCGCCAACCACGACCGTGTCACCTTCGATCGCAAGGTCCACTTTATGATCAATCGTTAGTTTAGCAAGCTCTATATCATCGACTGGATCGTCTTCGTTACGATTCAAGCCAGTCACAAATGCTACAAGATTTGATGAATTAAATGCTTCTACTTGAACCGTTACCGCACGATTATTTTTAGGGAACAGTCGCTCATACGGAGTTTGATACAGCAGTTCTGCTTTTTGGGCACGTAAGTTCTTAACTGTTGCAATAAGTTCATGCACTGGACCAAGGTTTGATTCCCGCTCTTCTTCACCTGCAAATAACTCATGTTGACGGATCGCTCCCGCTGCATCTTGGCTAAGGCGCTTTGCTGAACTTTGCACCGTATGAAAATCGTGGCTAGCCTGATCGGAACTCCTGTCTTTAGCCACGTCTGGGTGTAGCTCTCCGGCGACTTTTTTGAACATAAAGTTACCGGCAGCCTGTACGATAGCCTCGACCTTTTTAGGGTCTGTGATCGCAAGGTTCTCTAGGGCGTTCGGTACGCCACCAACACCCAGCCGTTCAAGGTCGGTCATCTCACGCTGCTCAGCGGCTGCTAGTAAGCCGTCAAGCGAAATTGTATTATCAGGCTTTGGCATTACAACCTATCTGATCGATTTTTTACAGTAAATCCTGAGGATTCGTACGTTTGGTCATCAGAAGATTCATCTTTATCTTCTGCAGAAACTAGACGAGTGTCGAATGTTTTACCTTCATCAACAGCATCAAAGAAGTCGGTAAGTGGCACTAAAGTCACTTCTGCAAATTTCTTATCAGTATCAAAAGCTTCGATCACCGCATCGCTATCAGATTCAACTCCATAAACGTGAGCATAGTGTGCTCGTTTCATTAGTTCAACACCACTCATTCCAGCTACGGTCGAACGTGCATCTTCAGAATCTTGATCACTATACAAGAAAGCGCGATACTGTTCGCCAAATTCTAGTACGGTTTCTGCGTCTAGGTCATGACCATTGGCAACTATTCGTGGTTCAATTTCTCGGAACATGCTTACATATAAGCCGATAATTTGTGTATATTCTTTGGTCTTCATTGATCGCTCGATCAGCGTAGATACCATCAGCTCGTCAATAGAGTCGTCTTCGCCAAACATATCACGTGCAGTGGCTTTGCGCTCCTCATGGTCAAGCATCTGGCGGTCAATGCCGTTTTCTTGCAAGATCACTTCTGCTGCGAGATGTACGTAACGAAATTGTTCGTCAATTGAATCTTTATCGTGAGATCCAAAATCGCCGATTACTTTATCAAGTTCTTCTTTAGTCATTTTGTGACGACTAAATACATCATAGGCACGATCGATTGTTTGCTCGCTTAATGCTAGGCCATTATGAGCAGCTCTTACAACTAGGCTAGACATACTACTGACGACCTCTTCGTCATTGCGTTCTTGCTCATACGCAGGATCATTCATAGTTTTGAGCATATCAACGGCCATATCACGCTGTTGAGCTGTTAATTCTTGACTTGATGCCATTTTAGTTGTCTCCGTATCTCTTTAAATAAAAGATTTAAGGGTTATGCACTAACCTTTTTAACTATAATACAATAAATTTATCTATAAAACAACTATTACAGTGCTTAAATTGGTTATACTTGAAGATTTGTGGATATACTTTTATAATTTGCTCAATAAGCGTAACAATATGACACGATCAACAAAGTCATTCGACATTCACCGCACCTTACCTAACGAGCCCCTTAATAAAGAGCACGGCTTTAATGAAGACTTTGAATTTAATAATCTCGAAGAAAAGCCTAAGAAGCGTCGACGCGTTAGCTGGAAAATGCGAATTTTCCTTGCATTCCTGCTATTACTAAGCCCTTTTCTCGTGATCGGCAGCATGGACTACCAAAATGCCTCGGCCGCCAGTCAAAAAATGTTTGGAACCAGTAACGCGGCGGGCGCACTCTTTCCGAGCGAACTGGCTACAGACGCTAATGGTCGAACCAATATTCTGCTAATTGGCTACTCAGCCGACGATCCTGGTCATGCCGGAGCATTGCTAACCGATTCAATAATGGTACTAAGCCTCGATAAGACCGAAAAGTCGGGCTATATGTTAAGCGTTCCACGTGACCTATACGTTGATATACCGGACTATGGTTCGGCTAAAATAAACGAAGCTTACCAAGCCGGTGAAACGCAAGGCTTTAGCGAATCAGGTTATCCAGCTGGTGGTGTTGGCTTACTGGAAAAAGTAGTCAGCGAAAACTTTGACATTAAAATACATAATTATTTGATTATTAACTACGGCGCAGTGCGTGACATTACTGATGCGCTAGGTGGGATCACGGTCACTATTCAAAGCTCTGACCCACGAGGTTTACACGACCCCAACTTTAAACCGGAAGAAGGCGGCCCACTATGGCTCGCTAACGGTCAGCAAAAAATTGATGGCCAAACCGCCCTACGACTAACTCGAGCCCGTGGCTCTACCTTTGGATCGTACGGATTTCCGCAATCAGATTTTAATCGGACTCAAAATCAACAGGCCGTTTTGGCTGCAATTAAGGCCGAACTCGACTGGAAGCTAATTTTAGACCCTCGCCTAAATGAAGACTTCTTTAATGCAGTTGCCGATAACGTTAAAACCGACCTTAAGCTTTCTGAGGTACTACCGCTATTCCGAACTTTCCGTGCAGTCCCAGACGGCAATCTGAAGTCAATTAACTTGCGCGATGTTAACGGTACAAATTACTTGGCTAGTTACACTACGCGTAGTGGCCAGTCAGCGTTAATACCGGCTGCAGGAAACGGTGACTTTAACGAACTGCAAGCTCTCGTTAAGTCATTAAGTAAGTAGCGACATAACTTTATTGATACTAAAGTAAAAATAGTTTACTATTTGTTTCTATGACTTGTGAAAGAAAATGCGAAGGCTGTCCAGCTGCCGGCACCCTCTACAAAACTGCAGACATGTTCGAAGCGCAAGCTCGTACGCTAGGCGAACAATCTATGAGCGACGTAGTCGACAATGATATTGCACCAGCGCTTTTTAAGCGCATGGATCACATTGTTGATGAACTAGAATCGCAAGGCGTCGGCGATCAAGAAGTATTTGAAAGCCCAGAGGAGTTTGCCGGTGCATTACGCATGCAAGCAGCAAAAACACTTGAACGTATGGATGCACAGCGAGAAGAATTTGAAACGCGGGCTGAAAAACTTACGGCGAATTGCGCAGGCAGTCTTGTATTAACCGAAACTCGGGAAGGTCAAGACATCACGGTTACGGTATGCATGAGCCCTCAACTTAGTGATGAAATCGGGCTAGTTGATTGCCACATTAGCCGGAAATTTGTTGATTCTTAAGCGCCAAAACTTTAGCCTTAACTATATTTAGCGCAATACCAATTTTTTGTGACACCAACGGTGATGCCCAGAACGCAAATAATCCAAGCAGCGCACCGAGTACTTCGTCAATGACATAGTGTTCGCCTTGGTAAACCGTACCAACGTAAATTAGTACTGGGTATATCCATGCCACAAAACGCCACTTAGATTTAAAGAACATCGTTACGAATAAGGCAAACATTGTTGCATAGGCAGCATGCAACGATGGTACGGCTGCCACAGGGTTCGGAGAAACCTGATTATACAGTGACGGGAAATCGTTGATGCCAAGCGCGAACCAGACACTACTTGATATGCGACTGATCTGCTCAATAGCGCCTGTATCACTAGCCATCCACGGTGGTGCGGCCGGAAACACAAAAAAGACTAGAAATGCCAACAACGATGCGCCCACGAAAGCCGTTACATAACGCCAATATTCTTTTTCTCGTGTTTTCCAGACAATTACCGCTAAACCAAATGGCAACACAAAGTGCAGCATATACGGCAAATAAAACATAAAATCCCACCACTGAGCGCTACCCTGCCACCACCAGTTCTGTAAAATCTTGGTCGGCAGTTCACCGCCCCCTGTTAAAATGCGATCAACCCCAGGCATCCACATAAAATTTGCTCGCTCAGTCATGTGTGGCACCAGACCTCTGAACGATTCGTACGCCAGTAGCATGGCTACAAACGGTGCTAAGCGCAAGAATACTTGCTTGCCTTGCCTAAAAAACATTCCAACAAAGATCGCAAAAACCAACAACTTATCGGGTGTCGGAAAACTTGGCTGTGCAATGAACAAGACAATACAAAGAAGCGTACCTATGCCCCCAATTCCAGAAAAAACTTTTTGTTTGTTCGTCACTTACAACCATTCTAACATGCCGTATTGAGGTTTTAGCCCGAAAAAGGTACAATTACAATCTGTAAACCACATTAATGGGATGTCGCCAAGTGGTAAGGCACTGGGTTCTGGTTCCAGCATTCGGGGGTTCGAATCCCTCCATCCCAGCCAGTAAAGTAGACCTGCAAAATGTAGGTCTTTTTTATATTTGTATGCGATATATGTGAGCTCCAGTAAAGACAGCTGCCAAATGTCGCAATTAAAATTTCTAGAAAGTTATTCTGCCAGCTGTAGTGGCTCAAGTTCGACGTTTGATGGTGTATTAATGTAGTCATATGGTTTTTTTGGATTGTGTACTTGCTCTACACTGGCAGGTTCTATGACTAGCTGATACTTTTCGCCAACTTTCATTAGTTGTAACTTGCCGTTAACTTTTAGCCAAGTTTCTTTGGGGTAACTTTGAAAATTAGCTTTTTTAATCGGCAATGCGTACGGTCGTGCATCCACGGCACAACAAGACATCACGATTCTGCCTAAGTAATACATGTCGCTTGGCAACGGGTCTTTGTCTGATTCGTATACAAAGCCTGTCAATTCAATATCTTGCCCCACATAACAGTGCGCCGGATTTTGGCTAATTTCGAATACCCACGTTTCTAACGAATCCGGCTTGGTCTCTGGGCACTTTTCTTCAACTTTACGAGATGATGAATCCTCCGACTCCACTTCATCATATGTTGGTGTATTTAAAGATTTTCGCTCAATCGCCTCTGACGACAGAGTCTTAACCGGCAGTATAAATGCAAGTACTAGGACTACAACCACAATTGAGTTAACTGTCCGTCCGGAAAAATTATTGGCTTTATGGCGAGTCCGCTTTTTAAGCTCTAAGACTGCCCCTGTGAGCAAAACTAATACTGCAACGCCGCTCATAGCAACCGAGAAAATTGCGTACCGCGGGTGTATATAGTGAGTAATATTATCTTGGACATACAACTTGATGATATATAGACAAAAACCCAGTAAGAGAACTCTAATAACAAGATCACGATTAAAAAGTTTACCAAACATAACTAAATCCGATTCCAATTAACAATGATAACGTAAATACACTGGCCGTTATTACAGCAAGTGCTCGAACAGTAAATGTAGTTTTCATCAGTGCAATCATTTTAATATCCACCATTGGGCCAGCCACCAGAAACGCCAGTATCGAACCGAGGCTAAATGTATTGACGTAAGCCAGAGCAAAGAATGCGTCTACACTAGAGCAGATTGATATTACAAACGCCAGTATAAGCATAGCAACAACCGACAAGACAAGGTTAGATGCGATTTCTGTGATCACTTCACGCGGTACGAAGGTTTGAGATGCGGCAGCGATCATCGCACCAATCACCAGCAGCCTTGTAATAAGCCACATCTCGGATTTAAAAAGTTCAGTTGCGCGAGAAAATGTGCGAGGTGCATGCTTGCTAACTTCGCAGGAGGCTGCAAATGTAGGGTTTAATAGTTTTTTCTTTGAGATAAATCTGGTCACAATAATTGCAGTAATATTGGCCACAATAAGCGTCGCAACTACACGAGCCACTGCCACCGACTGATTAAAGTTAAATGCTTCTAACGTAACGACAACCGTGATTATGTTTACGCTCGGTGCCGACAGCAAAAATATAATCGCCTCTTGAACACTAAACCCTTTGGCAATTAGACTTCGCGTAACCGGAATATTCCCACACTCGCACACTGGCATAAGCACACCTAAAAACGATACTACGCCTCTTCGAGCAAATCGATTTTTAGGCAATCGCTTTATTATTTTTTCGGTTGGAATATAGGTTTGAATAAGTACCGATATAAGTACGCCCAAAATAACAAACGGCAATGCTTCGACCAGAATACTGAATGTCAGTGTCATAAAGTCCGAAAAAGTGGTCGAAATAGTGCCAGATAATTCTTGTCGGTAATTTTCGCTTAAAATAAGCATCTGCAGGTCGTACTTAAAGTATTGGAATGCGGCAAACACTCCTACTACAAGTGCCATGATGCCTCCAAAAAAGGCTATATCTGGCAGCGCATTTTTTAGAAACTTTAGATTTTTGCTATTTAACATTTAGTTAATTATTCCACCGGTTTGTTAGCTATTGCAGGGCGACGTTTTAATGAGATCCTTGTGTCGGCGAACTAACCGACATTACACGACCTTTTCAACGATTGGCGTATCCTTTTTGGCAACTTTTTTCTTAATTCTCAACCGTGGCTTTGGGAACTCAACTTTTTGAGTAATAACTTCGCGTAAAGACTCAGCCACGTCTTCTATTTGGAAGTAGATTCCTGTTTGTTCCTTGAGATCATTTCGCAGTCGTTTAACAATTTCCTCTGAATAGAGCAGTTTGGCTAAGTTTTCATGATTCAAAGCATTGGTTCTTTTCCAGAATTCCTCAAGCTCGCCCCGTTCGACGGCTTTTTTGCTCAAGTTCCAAAGCAATTCTGGACAACGCTTAAAGTCATCCTTATCGAGTAAATCAATCTTAAAAATCAGTGTTGTCGTTACCGGTTTGCCAAAGTTTACGCGGTACAATTGAATCTCGCGACCGTTAAGCAGCAATATCCAGTCAATACCTTCATTAGCTGCATAGCTTAGGCTTTGACGCAGGTGCTTGTCGCTTAGGTCTAGGCCGATCGACTTTACTTCTACCACAAAATGCTTTTTACGCTTTAGCTGAACAACATAATCAGCATACTCTGAACGAATTCGATATTCTGTTTTGATTTCAACGAGTTCTTCATAGCCAAGGATGGTGGTCAGAAAACTATTGGTCATAATTCGAGTCGCCGATTCATCAAGAGAGGCAAACTCCTTCTTTAAGTACCTTCTTTTATAGTTCTGAAGTTTACTGCGGAGCTCCTGTACTTGCTTTTCTGTAGCCATGTTATTCCCTAGTTAGTCTTATTGCTTATTATTAAACACTGGCTTTGTTATATAGTCCATTATGCAGTAGCGGCTTGTCTTTTCAGGAACTGTTCGGGTACGTACGGCGTAACTGCTTTTTCGACTAACTGGATTCGCTCAAATAAGCTATTCACATCATCTTTCGACTCAATTGGTACTGGCGTGGCAGCAACAATAGGGCCAGCATCAACCGCTTGGGCTAGTACATGCACCGTGTGAGCAGCCTCGGTAACTTCACCCTTCCTGTAGGCTTCTAGCATGGCGGCCGATGCGCCTGCGCCGTATGTATCAGCTGTTAGCGGCAAAGCGCCTGGGTGCCAATTAAGCGCTCGTGCCTGATACATTGAACTATGTCGTTCAGGTACAAATCCCCACTCCGAAATATATGGATCATTACCTATCACCATATAGCCAAGTTGTAGCACAAGGTCTACCTTAGCTTCGTCTAACAACCGGCAAATTTCGGTCGCCGCTTCTTCACTTTGACCACGTTCACGCGGACCAGCTGGAAAGAGTTTGTTACTCACAACTGCCGATTTAACATCAAAACCCCACTCTTCATTCCAGCGATTTGCTTTATCAAGTACACCTGCCGCTTCATTGCTAACGACTAGCAGACCAATCTCGGCCTCAATCCGTGATTCGTGAATTGCCCGTGCATACGCCTCTGCGGTCGAACCGCCACCGGATGCTAGAATTGCAATTTTAGGAATGTGTAGTTCACTAGTAGCCGCCATATTGTGCACCATTATAAACATGCCAAATATATTGGCAACTTTTAACAATTGCGAAACAGTTTGCAGCATGCTTAAATAAGCATAACCATGGCTACTCCAAATGCTGAATTAGATACAGAAATTGAACGCATAGTGCAGTTTGTACCGCATCTAACGTTGATACACGGCGGTCAGGATAGTACCGAGTCTACACCTGATATGCAACCTACAGAAATAGCTCAAACACTCGGCAATCAGGCCGTTAAGACATTCGATTCACGCATGGCATATATGCCAGGGCCGCCGGCATGGGATATTCTGCCGAATAGTCCGCATTTAGTGCGAGGTATGGTTTACCCCCATTAGTTCGGTGTAAGTTTGAATATAAGTAATTTTTGTGTTATAATAATATAATGAATGCGCACGAAGCTTTTAAGCTTGAACGCCAACTATATAATCAGATGTACCACGAAGCGGCCGGTTGCTTGCCCCGTCCTTTAACCCCCGAGCAAGATAGCATTGCGCTCGGCGCTGTAACGATGCGATTAGCAGCCGCCAAAGATGTTAGGAACAATTTAGCAGATTACGTTGCGTTGTATGACACGACTGCAATGTTATATCTAGCCGTAGAGGACGACATTCTTAACGCCAGCGTAAAGCCCACTCTACCAGCTATTTAGTAGGTTCGCTCCGTAAAATTTTATCCATTGTTTTGCCCTTAGCAAGTTCGTCAATTAGCTTGTCTAAATAGCGAATTTCCTGCATCATTGGTTCTTCGATATCTTCAACACGTATCCCACAAACAACACCAGTTATTAAACGTCGTAGCGGATTAATGTTCTTGGCTTGATTGAAAAATTCTTCAAAACTAGTCTCGGCTTCAATATGTTTCTGCAATTCCTTATCACTATAACCAGTCAACCAGCGTATGATCTGATCAACTTCTGCTTTGGTTCGGCCTTTGCGTTCGGCCTTAGTAATATAGAGCGGATAGATACGCGCAAAACTTATAGAATACACTCGGTGAGACATTTATTAACCCTTTAGCGACGCGCCTTGTTTTTGTAGCACTTCTTTAATTATTTTAACAGCCTTAGGACCAACACCGTGAATAGCGAGCAATTCAGCTTCTGAATAGTTAACAATATCTTTAAGATTATTGATACCATTAACACCCAACTCTCGCGCAGCAACTTTTCCAATTTCCTTCGGGAAATCATCACTAGGCGCTAGAGACATTTCTGTGATCAAGGCAAGCAACTTTTGTGTCGTATTCCAACTACGGATAGTCATAGATTGATATGGCACAGTGCCGACTATTTTGTTAAGGCGGCTTTTGGTTCGTTCGGCGGATAAACGCTGAGAATAAATGACACCATTGCCTTTCCAAACAGTATCTACGCCTTCACGCGGCCGGAATACTGCCATCGCTTCGTCTTCGCTAACATCAATCAAAAAAATAGCGTCACTATGGAACTTGTTGGGTTGCTCGCCAAAACCGGACGGCTTGTTCGTTATGGTGTGTGCAAGCTGATCCTGTGTCAGTACTAAAACTTTAGCCTGCTTAGTATCGAGTTTAAAGTTTTGTGGTAGCATTTCTTGAATTATTTTTGCAACCTGACTCGCTGGCTTGTCTGACTGCAGTAGCACATTGCCACTGGCAATATAGGTTGAAACATTTCTGAACCCAAGTTGCGTTAAGCACTTTCGCAATTCAGCCATTGGGACTTTACTCTTACCACCAACATTCACGCCGCGAAGTAAAACTACATAGGGTTCCATGCATGTAATTGTACTACTTTTCTTTTTGAGGCATGGGATGCTCCTGTCGACATTGATCAATTCGTGCAAGTACTGCTTCGTCAACCGGATGCTCCGGAAACGCTATGCGCAACTTCACATCGTTTAAGTCCTGTGTGCTAGCACACTCCAGAAATTTGTCATACTGCCTTTCAAGTTTTTCCTGATACGAATCGGGGGTAACTTCCTCGTAAACCACTGCTGCACCGACAGCCAATATTGATACTGCTGCGTAGGCAGTGAAGTAACGCTTCCACATTCTTGGCTCATCGGCTAACAGGTCATTCAGCCTCATTTCCCATCTGTCTCGCAAGCTGGGTTTATCTAATTTATTTTTTTCGTGATTAACAATTTTTTCAAAGTCATTCATCTCTATTCTCTTTCGTATTACATGAACACTCACATGGGTGAGTTAGGGTATTTGGAATAGTTAAAAGAATAGGAACGCTGCTACGCGCGACCACCAAAGAATACACCGTTTGTACGGAGCTGGAATTGCTCAAGTGTATTAAATGGTAATGTCATAATATACAAATAATATATCTAATCTGATAAATAATTACAATAATTCGTAAAGAAATGTAATTATTATAATTATTAATAATCAAATTATGTATATTGATTGCTTTAGCCTATCTGGGATCAAATGTACTATGATACCTATATGAATGAGCCATTTAATGTCATGCTTGCCGAAGGCGGAAAAACAAATTCACTCGGCAGAGTCGGTGAAGTCATCGAAGCCGTACTGAGCAATCATGACCGGTTAGACGAGTTGTATAGTTGCATGCTCAACGACGATGATTGGATTAAAATGAGAGCAGCCGATGCGATGGAGAAGATTTGTCGGCTTCACCCCAATTGGGTGGAACCATATACTGATACGTTTATTCTGGGGCTTAATAACGATCCCCAGCCATCGATCCAGTGGCATTTGGCTCAAATATACACTCAGGTAGACTTATCAGACTCTCAACGAGCTACCGTAATCTTATGGCTTGAAAGCATTCTATCGACAACGGATGTTGACTGGATTGTAGCCGCTAACGCAATGACAGCACTCAAATACTTTACCGATCAAGGGCATTACACGGCCGAGAAGATGCGGGAAATTTTTATCTTGCAGCAAAAGCATTCATCAAAATCTGTCGCAAAAAAAGCCAGCAAGCTGCTTAGCGAACTTATGTAAATCTATTTGACGCATAAATTGTAAGTTGGTATTGTTAGCGCAATGAAGATCCAAAATAAAAACATGATGTGTTGTACGAGCTGCCCAACAGCTTGTTGTAGCGTATAGTTTTTTTTGCACATCAACCTTAGGGCCTCAACCAAAATGAGGCTCTTTTTAATTCTAGGAAAACACCATGGAAAATTTAGAAATAGCACCCGAATTACATAATAATGCTGCACCAATTGTCGACTACTATACTCGACTACTCGATCGACCAATGGGAGACGATATTGACGAACTACGAGACTCGGCCGAAGAAGTCTGGGCAGCCCACCAGCGCTTCGAACTAACGCAAACTAACCCTAGCGGCGAAGGTAACATTACTGGAACATTTGATCGAGATGCAATTGCTATATGGGCTGGTTCATTGGCAGGATTATCGATATACATAGACATTCAAACCGAAACTGGCGTTAAAAATGTTCAGCTACGATTAAATGGTCAAAACCCTGCGTTTGACATAAAACCCGTTAATCATGAAGATGCGCTAACAATCACCCCTTTACAGCCGAACTATGCACAATTACCGATTGACGAGGCTTTTGATTGGGATAGCATCGTTGGCCAAGCGCATCAAAGACGAGGCCCAAGCAGTGCAGCTGCATACTTAGTTGTGTTTCGCTCCGAGCTCAAGGATGATGCCGACCGCCAGGCTCTGCAAGATCACGATAGGCGTGCCCATATTGCCGCACAAGAGTCTCCGGCGTTAATTTATTACTTTGGCGGCACGCCAGACTCCTTTGGTCGGGCATTGTCGTTTTGCTTATGGGAAAACGCCGACGCAGCCCGAGAAATCTCTAAAGACCGAAGACACACCGAGGCAACTAAAATGGTAAGTTCATACAAGGATTACTCAATCGAAAAATATGATGTTTTGCATGAACTTGGCAAGACTGTTTTGATCCCACGCGGCGACTCGTCAGTACAGTAAAAATCATTACAGCTATCGGGCAATACTTTGCTATTGTTATACGTAGTATTGTTATAACTTAGGAGATCATATGAGCGCTTTGAACAACCCTATAACTGGCTTAGACTTCGTGGGAATACCAACTCAAAATTCCGAGAAATCGCTGCAATTTTATACTGAAGTTCTAGGATTAGAAAAAGATACTCACGGCAAATATGACTTAAGACTCGGTAATACGTGTTTAGGCATATGGGAACCAGAATCTATGGGAATGCCATTCGCTCCTCAAAAGAACGCTCACCTATCTCTGCACGTTGAAGATATCGAAAAAACCCGAGCCGAGCTAGAAGCTAAAGGCGTTGTATTTCAAGGTGATACCTTTGACACTGGCGTTTGCTACATGGCACTCTTTACCGACCCAGATGGTAATGACTTAATGCTTCATCACCGTTACGCAGCGAAGTCATAGTCATGCATCAGGATATACTCGCCTACAATGAACAGCTCGACGCTGACAGCCGAGCAATTTGCGAATTACTTAGTAATGAGATCCATGCCAACCTTGCTCATACCGAAAACAAAGTTTGGCATGGACATCCAGTTTGGTTTATTAACGGTAACCCAATTGTAGGTTACGGAAAGCTAAAAGATTCCGTACAGCTACTTTTTTGGAGTGGGCAATCTTTCGAGGAAAAGGGCCTCGATAATGAAGGCACGTTTAAAGCAGCTCAGAAGCGATATACAGATGCTAGTCAGGTAGATGTAGCCGACCTAGAACGATGGCTCCAAAAAGCCGAAACAATTCAGTGGGATTATAAGAATATCGTGAAGCGTAAAGGAAAGCTCGAGCGAATTTAAATGAAACTACTCCGTACACTTGCGCTTTTACTTAGTTTTAGTTGTCTTTTTGGGTTAATTGCCCCACCTGCTCAAGCTGCTAATGTTAACAACTTCAAAATTCAAGATTATAAAATCGACTATTACTTAGACAAAAATGCCGAGAATCGGTCAACCCTAAAAACAGTCGAGACTATTCAAGCTGTTTTCCCTCAGTCTAATCAAAACCACGGTATAGAGCGAGCAGTACCGTTGTCATTTGATGACCATTCAACTCGTCTAAACGTCGACTCAGTAACCGATGCGAGCGGCAAAAGTTTGGAATATACTACCTACGACTCTAATGGCAATAGTGTCATCAGAATAGGCTCAGCTAGTACATATGTACACGGCCTGCAAACGTATAAAATTACATATACCCAGCACGATGTTACTAAGTTCTACCAAGACCTAGACCGAGATGAATTTTACTGGGACACCAACGGTATTGACTGGGCTGTACCAATTAGCAAACTAACCGTTCAGTTACATGTTTCAAATAACCTTACAAGTAGCCTAAACGACAACGCAGCCTGCTATTTTGGTAAGTCTGGCTCAACAGATAGATGTGAAATTACCAGAACGAATAATGGCTACGTTGCACAAGTTCAGTCACTCAACGCCCGAGAAAACATGACAATTGCTGTTGGTTTTAAAAAAAACACCTTTAGCCCATACCAACCATCATTATTTGAGATACTTTCCCGTATTTGGTTTTTCGTGCAAGTATTTCTAGTTATAGCTGCGGTTGCTCTGATGATTTGGATACTTGTTCGTTACTCTCGTAAATCCAATCGTACCGGCGAACTTTCAGTTATCGTGCCTGAATATATACCTCCTAAAAATAGTAGTGTCTCGGTAGCTGGCAGCATTGCCAACAAACCTACTACCGTCTTTACTGCACAGTTAATTGACTTTGCGGTTCGACACTACATAAAGATTTACCAGACATCTGAAAAGTCGCTGTTTAAGCGAGCTAACTTTGAACTGGAAATTATTAAGGATATTAGCGATCTTAAAGAGGAAGAAAAGGAACTATTCCGCGATCTGTTCGACAACCCTGTTGTTGGCTCCAAATTAGATATGGCATCGCTGCGGAATAATTACAGTGTTAGCGCCAAATTATATGACAATAGCAATAAAGTTAATAAGAGTATTAAG
>JALQXV010000015.1 GCA_023263015.1 Candidatus Saccharimonadia bacterium | reverse complement strand
CTGTCCTGTACAAAATATTCCACTTTTGTTTCCGGACGTATATAAGTATACGCGGCAAAATTGTTAGTCCAAGTACTAGATAGGCAAGATTTGCAGCAATATGCGAAGCCATCGCGCCAGCTGATGTGTCGGCTGCCGTAGCATATGACGTAGCTATAGCTAGTACGCCCCAAAGTGCAATATCTTCAAGTACTGCGATACCCAAAACTAGCCCAGCAAACTTGGTTTTCATGATGTTCAAGTCGTGGAAGATGCGTGATATTACGGGGATGGAAGTCACCGCTACGGCGCAACAAACAATTAGGAGAGTCGATATCTCAACCTGCTTCTCGCCCATTATCTTTTCTAGTGGGATCAATGACAATAAACCCATACCTAAAACCAAGAAGAACGCTAGGGGCTTACCTATACCGAGTATAAAAGCGGTTGAGCGGCGGTTGTCCTTGGTCAGTAAATCTCTAACCTGACTACCGGCTAAAAACATTAAGAAGATAATACCTAACCAATAAATAAAGCCAAATACTATTGCTGTGTGACTATCGGCCTGCATCTTAAAGAAATCATTAAAAACTGAAGGAGCTAACTTACCTAGCACAAACGGTCCGATGATTATTCCGGCTATAATTTCACCGATTAACCGTGGCTGACGAAGACGCTCAAAAAGAAAACCTAACAAGTTGGCCAAAACGGTAATAACGCCGACTGCCAGAAGAATTTTGCTTATTTCTACTTCGGTCATGATTCAATTATCTCCACGGTAGATAGTTGCGTATTAATTCGTACCTTCATACCTGTTTTTAGTATTTTAGTAACATCTCGTACTCCAATAATACTTGGTATCCCAAGCTCTCTTGTAACAATTGCAGCATGAGACAACATCCCGCCATGCTCTACGATAACTCCTTTTGCTAAGGCGATTAGCGGCGTCCACCCTGGGTCAGTATGACTAGCCACCAGAATGTCGTAGGGTTTAGACGGCACTTTAGGATCGTGTAGTACTGCAACAATACCTTCAACCGTGCCCGGCGATGAGATTAAGCCAGACATAGCTGCTCCACTTGCTTGAGTAGCTGAAGGTACGTCCGTAATTTTCTCAAGAGATGGTAGACTTGTAGTAATAAATCGCTCCGACATTTCAATGTCTGCAAATTTTTTATACGCGCTACGACGACTTTTAATTCGGTCAGCTAGGTTATCAACCGCAAGACTACCCTGCATTAACTGGTAGACCTCCTCAATCTCTAAATAGAAAATATCACCTTGGTTACTAAGCACGCCCTCTTCTACCAATGCGCTTCCGACTTTAGGAAAAAGTTCGCGCATATAGCCATACACTTTACCTCTCAATAATCGATTCTTTTCTCGCAATCTTAAATGATTCTTTAACTTTCTTAATAGATAACGATAGATAAGTTTATCCATTAAATTCAGTGCCTTCTGAATACGGTCTTCTGTTTCCTTGTTAGCGGCGCTTGCAGCCTTAAGTCGCTTGGCTAGCGCATCTGAGTCTAACTGGACGTATGTTTGTAAGAGTTTGTATATACCAAATTCTTCCAAGGTAGGATTAACCGATTCAATCTTCTGATCCTCGGCAAAGCGATGCCCAAACGTACTCATGTACTCCTGAATATCATCATGAATTCTTGTTCCAACTAAGTGTTCATCTAGTTCTGCATAACTTGCATTTTGGAGTAATGACAGTGCCCTTTGATCTTCTTGAACTTTGCCAGCAATTCTATAAAGTACCAGCGCCTGTTCAGCGCTAAGCACACCACTAATAGAACCTAGAATACTGCCCTTTTCCTGAGAAAACTCTGGTACCTTTTTTGTTATAAACTGCTTTAACAAGCCATGATATGTCATGACCAAAAAGTCGTTATCGAGCGTGCGACCGAACTGAGGAATGATAGTTTGCTCAATATGCGCGTACTGAGCCATCAGTAACTGTGAGTCACCGAATTTTGGCATTCGCTGTAAGCTGTCTTCAAATTGAGCATAACGATAATAGAACTGATTTAGCTCTCGTTTAAAAAAGATCACTCTGTATAGTAGTCGCACGGTAAACTTTAGCTTGTACCACTTTAAAAGTGCAGGTGCAGATTGGTAAATTGCCTGCCCTTGCGTTGCAATTTGGTCATCTAAAAATTTTTGATTCCTTTTACTTCCAGGGAACAATGCAATGTATCGGTACCAACTCAACAAGTTGTAATACATTCGACCGTTAAAGATTCCGATCATCGAATCAAACGTCCGATGCTGCGCTTCTAGTTCGTACCATGACAGACCGCCAGAATACGCCTGAGATTTGTAGCCAAGT
>JALQXV010000007.1 GCA_023263015.1 Candidatus Saccharimonadia bacterium | reverse complement strand
CCAAGCTCGAGCAATGGCGCAGGAGCTACTTGATCAGTTAAACCAAATCTAGAACTAGCATGAACCGTTAGCACTCTTGACAGAGGAGTGCTAGAGGGATAGAATTCTAGTAATTATGACAGAGCGACAATCTCAAATTTTGCGAGCAATTGTAGAACAATATGCTGAAGTCGCCAGCCCGGTTGGAAGTAGTCTGTTGTCTAAAGTTTTCAATGTTAGTAGTGCGACTATCCGAGCCGAGATGGCTGATCTTGAACGCGCAGGCTTAATTACGCAGCCACATACAAGCGCTGGCCGCATACCTACCGATAAGGGATACCGAGTTTACGTCAATATGGTTAGTGAAGCACCTGAAACAGCAGTTGAGCGTCGTGCTGAACGTGCCTTGGCGGCTCGGGTTGAAGGTGGTGGCTTGCCAGAACGTACAATTCGTAACGCTGTCGATACATTAGTAGAATTGACCCACAATCTTGGCATAGCAACAATTGGTAACCAGTTATATATGTCTGGTCTCAGTAATTTATTTGGACAACCAGAATTTTCCAACGGTAATCAGGCCCAAGAAGTGGCTCGTTTACTTGATAATCTTGAGCCGTGGCTTTACGAAGCTGCGCCAAATAAACCACTGAGCGTATATATCGGCGCCGAAAATCCAATCGGTCGCAATAGCGGCTGTAGCTTAATTATTAGTAGATTCCGCAGTCCATATAGCGACCGTAGCTACATTGGAACGCTCGGTCCAACTCGGCAAAGCTACCGCGGAACAATGAGTTTAGTGCAGCACGCCGGCCAAGCACTTGAGGAGGCTCTTTATGTCGGATAATCCCGTTAATGACAAACCAGCAAAAAAACACGGCGTAACAGGCCGTATTAAAGATGCAATTGAAGAGCGTAAAAAACTCGAAGCCAAGATTGACGAATTAACCGAAGCGTTACAACGCGAACGCGCCGATACGACCAATATCCGCCGACGTCACGATGAGCAAATGGCTGGACTACGCAGCGCCGCTAAAGCCGGAGTTGTCAGAGACTTGCTACCAGCGATCGACAACCTTGAACGTGCTCTTAAGCATGCACCAAAAGAACTAGCAGATAGCGACTATGTTAAGGGCGTGCAAGGTGTTGTTAAGCAATTTGAAAAAACATTAGCCGACATCGGCGTAAAGAAGATTGCTACTGTTGGCGAAGAGTTTGATCCAAAGCTGCACGAAGCTATTAGTCTAGAGGACGGCGAGGGTAGTCGAGAAGTAGTAGCAGAAGAACTCCAAGCAGGCTACACGCTCGGAGACGAAGTTGTTCGTCACGCAATGGTCAAAGTTAAGACCCAAAAATAATCTTATGCACACCAAACTTAAATTTTCATTAAGCGATTCTTCGCCTCTGTTAACTATGTTCCAAAACAGCAATTAGCACTCTTGACATGTGAGTGCTAATTGGGTACACTGGCAATACGTACATAAGACTGCTAATAACAGTCAGATGATGTTTAACACAGAACAGGAGACTAACTAATGGGAAAAATTATTGGAATCGACCTTGGTACTACTAACTCAGCCATGGCTGTGATGCAAAGTGGTAAGCCTGAAATCATCGCAAACTCAGAGGGTAACCGAACTACACCGAGTGTGGTTGCTATTAATAAGAATGGCGAACGACTTGTTGGCCAAGTTGCGAACCGTCAACGAGTTACTAACCCAACCAACACTATCTTTGGCGTTAAGCGTCTAATCGGTCGTAAATTCTCAGACAAAGAAGTGCAGCGTGACCTTGAACTTATGCCATACAAAATTGAAAAGAAAGCCACCGGCGTTCAAGTAGAAATGGCCGAAAAGGGCTATAGTCCTGAAGAAGTCAGTGCCATGATCTTGAGCAAGCTAAAAGCAGATGCCGAAGCATTCTTGGGTGAACCGGTGACAGAAGCCGTCATTACGGTTCCTGCTTACTTTGATGACTCACAACGCCAAGCAACTAAGGATGCGGGTAAAATCGCTGGCCTAGAAGTTAAGCGTATTATCAATGAACCAACCGCAGCTGCACTTGCCTATGGTCTAGATAAGGGTAAAGAAGAAAAGATTGCCGTGTTCGACCTCGGCGGTGGTACATTTGACGTCTCTATCTT
>JALQXV010000078.1 GCA_023263015.1 Candidatus Saccharimonadia bacterium | reverse complement strand
TGCAAGTAATATCGAAGAACTCGAAAAACTTACGAATCTATCAGACGGCTTACTTAGACTAGCCCGCTTAGAAAACGGCAAATTACCACTAACTGAACTTAAGATTTCACAGATTATTGACGAAGCAGTTGGTCGAGTAAGCGGTCAAGCAGAACAAAAAAATATTCTGCTAAACACTGCAATTAGTAAAGATACAGAAATCATGGGTGACAAGTCGAGCTTAGTAGAACTCATGGTCATTTTGCTCGATAACGCCATTAAATACAGTGACAAAAAAACTGAAATCTCTATAAAGGCTACGACTGACAAAAAGACCGTTACGATCAGTGTTAAAGACAAAGGCAAAGGAATCGCTCCAGCTGATTTACCACATGTATTTGAACGTTTTTATCGCGCTGATTCGTCACGGACTAAGCAGCAAATAAACGGCTACGGCTTAGGATTAGCTATCGCCGAAAATATTACGAAGTTACATAACGGAACGATTACAGTACAAAGTTCACAGAACAAAGGAACTACATTTAAAGTAACTATTCCCGCAAAAGCATAAGTTATAATTTATAAGACCAAAAGGAGGCAACTGTATATGGACCAGCAAAACAAGAAAAATCCAATTATTCCAGCAATCGTTGCAATTGCCGTTATTGCAATTCTTGTAACCGGAGTTATTGTTTTCACCGGCAAAGACAAAGAAGAATCTACTAACTCAACTGAACAAGTTTCGCAAAATACGACACCAGAAACTCAAGCTGACTCAACCGCCCTAAATGAACAATCTACTAGCAGCACGACAGGTATATATAAGGACGGCACGTACCAAGCTTCGGGTAGCTATAATTCACCTGGCGGTACTGAAGAGGTCGATGTTGAGTTAACGATTGCGGACAATACAATTACAGCTGCTAACGTTACGCCAAAAGCTGCATCTCCTACTTCAAAACAGTATCAATCTCAATTTGTAGCTGGTTATAAAAGCCAAGTTGTTGGTAAAAATGTTGATGAGGTGAAGCTTTCAAAAGTTTCCGGATCATCACTAACATCTCAAGGCTTTAATGATGCACTCGCCGAAATCCGCAGTAAAGCCAAGTCCTAAATCTTCAGTCACCTTTGACGCAATAGGTACGCGCTGGCAAATCGATTGCGAGGATGTGCATAACAGGCTTCCTCAAATTAAAGCGATAATCGATAGCTACGATCAAGCATTTTCACGCTTTAGGCCTGATTCGTTTATTTCAAAAATGAGTCAACGGCATGGTACATTTACAATGCCAGAGCACGGTTATGAGCTGCTTAGTTTTTATAGCCAGATGCATAAGGCTACCGGAGGGCTGGTGACACCACTAATCGGACAAACGTTAAGTGACCTTGGCTACGATGCCAAGTACAGTCTAGTGCCCAATGAGGACATATCGATTACCAAGCAGTGGGGTGATGTATTGTCCTTTAACGAAGCGGAAATTAGTATCGAGGAACCTACTTTACTCGATTTCGGAGCAGCCGGCAAAGGCCAGTTGGTTGATTTAATATCTGATTTTCTTGGAGCAACCAACCAGTCTTACTGTGTTGATGCAGGCGGGGACATACGACTTAATCAGAAGCTAGCGATTGGTCTTGAAAATCCGGATAATTTTGATGAAGTTATCGGTGTAGCACAGCTCAATCGTGGTAGCTTATGTGGCTCAGCAGGCAATCGACGAAACTGGGGCTCTTATAATCATATTATTAATCCCGTAAACTCTCAGTCGCCCGAGCGCATAAAAGCTACTTGGGTTTATACAGATACTGCGATGATAGCAGACGGTTTAGCAACCTGCCTGTTCTTTTCAGATCCTACTGAATTACGAAATTATTTTTCATTTGAATTTGTAATTTTATACAGCGATAATAGCGCACAGGTATCTGATAATTTTCCAGGTGAGTTATTTTAATGAGCTACGTTGACTACTACTTAAATCGCATCACAATGTACAAACTTGTGGCCTTTAGTCTATCTATACTAGCGATAATTTCAATTATTTTTGGGTACTCTGGGGCATTAACTATTTCTGGCAATGCACTGCTGCTTAGCTTTGTCGTTATTTCGGCCGCATGTTTTGGCGCTCGAGTCTTTTTTTCAAAACTGTTTAAAGTAACTATGAATGATGAGTCATCGTTAATTACGGCGTTGATATTATTTTTAATTTTGCCACCATCTAGCCAAGCCGACCAACTGGTCGTGAGCGCTTTGGTAGGCGTATTAGCTATTGCCTCAAAATTCATACTAGCCGTTCATCGAAAACATATTTTCAACCCAGCGGCTATCGCAGTTGTGATCGCTGGTTTGTTAGGTTTAACGCAAGCGTCATGGTGGATCGCAAATGATGTGATGTTTATTTTCATTATTCTGGCTGGACTATTAATCTTGCGTAAAACAAATCGCTATCGAATGTTCTTTATTTTTGCTGGATTTGCGCTGGGGATTACGTTGTTGCAAGACTTTTCTAGCAGCGAATCACTAGTCACGCTACTAAAAACGAGCCTAGTATCATTCCCTATCATTTTCCTTGGCACCGTTATGTTAACCGAACCTTCAACAACACCACCAAACCAAAGATTACAACTAATCTACGCAGCAATTGTAGGAGTTCTAGTTGGTTTGCGACTTAATGTTGGAGACTTTTATGTTACTCCGGAAATTGCGTTAGTAATTGGGAATATTTTTGCTTATTCATCCCATGCAAGCATGCGCAAACGTTACAAACTCGTGCTCGAAAGTATAACCGAACTTGCGCCAGAAATTCATATGTTTACATTTAAGCCCGACGCGAAAATTCGGTACGAAGCTGGGCAATACATAGAACTTACGGCAGCTGTAAAAACGCCAGATATCAGAGGCAATCGACGCACATTCACGATTGCTTCTGCTCCAGCGGAGGACAGCGTATCATTCGTCATTAGAGTCCCTAGGAAAACGAGTGCATTTAAAAAAGCGCTTATAAATCTTAAGTCAGATGATAGTGTTTATGCGCAACATGTTGCCGGTGACTTTACGCTGCCGCAAGACAACGAACAAAAGCTTTTATTTATTGCAGGTGGGATTGGCATTACGCCGTTCATGAGCATCATTAAATTCATAGTTAACACAAAGACTAAACATGACATTGTCTTGCTTTACCAAGCTAGCGACAAATCACACTTTATACAAAGCCGGCTATTTAAGGCTGCTGAAAACTGTGGTGTTAAAACAATTCGAGTTACTGCTCCGTTGGCTAAAGATGAACTAGAAGCAATCGAAGACATACGTAATCGGCTTGTCTATATTTCTGGGCCAGATGGATTTGTAAAAATGTATCGCTCAATATTCGACAATCATAATATTACTTCAAGCGGTATAAAAACAGACTACTTTACTGGGTACTGACCCCTATAAGTCTTGACATAAATATCATAGGTAGTATGATTATAACTTGTGCTTACATGTTTGAGGTTGTTAAGCACAAAACCTAGCTTTGTATCGTAAAAGAAAATTAATAGTTTAACGCCGATTTAATAATCGGTAGATACGCTATTGCTGGGGTATAGGAGGGATTATCATGCGTAAATTCGCATTATTTGCGGCGCTATCAGTAGTGACAGGCTTTGTTGTACTCGATGGACAGTCAGCGCACGCGCAAACAGCGCAAACACAAGCACCGGCAGTTAAGCCGGCAGCAAATGTAGTAGTTCAATCAGGCGATAGCTTGGCAAAAATCGCTACTGCACATGAAACAACGTATACACGTTTGTATGACGCAAACACAGAGATTCAAAATCCGGATATTATTCATCCGGGTCAAAACGTACGAGTTCCTGCTTCCGATGAGCAGATTCCAGCTCGTCCACTACCAGCTGCTCCACAGCCAGTAGCTGCACAACCAACTCAAGCGCGTTCTGCGCAGCGACAAGCTGCTCAGCCAGCGGCTCCGATCGACACAAGTGTTGATGGTGGAGTATGGGATCGGCTTGCGGCCTGTGAATCTGGCGGAAACTGGTCAATTAATACTGGCAATGGCTACTACGGTGGTTTACAGTTTTCAGCGAGTAGCTGGCGTGGTGTAGGTGGCTCAGGCTTGCCTCACCAAGCTAGTAAAGCGGAGCAAATTGCTCGCGCCGAAGCTCTAAAAGCGCGTCAGGGCTGGGGCGCATGGCCAGCTTGTAGCGCTAAGCTAGGCTTACGCTAAAGATTGAATTATATTGGGACCCTATCCTCAAACTGGGTCCCTTTTTATTCTTCAAGATCACGTTTACTAACGGGGTGCTCACGGACAATCTTTTTCTGGGTAGTCTCTAGATCAGATAACAAATCACTAATGTCGATATTATTTTTATCAGATAGCCGCTCTAAGATGCCTATGATAGCGTTAATTTCAGCATCGGCGCTAAGATCAGTTAAGTAATCAAGTTCTGAACGTATTTCGGAGCGCTTAGTTTGTCGGTTTTGGCTAATGAGTACAAAGACCGCCAAAATAATCGCTTCCAATGAAACGGCAAGTGTTAAAAACCCAAATGGGTATTCGTCAAAGATCAAGTTGTCGCCAAACTGCCCAGTATTAATCAGAATCCAAGCGATAAAGATGACTGTATTAAGAGCTAAGAACCCACTAGAACCCGCCAAAGCAGTTATTCTGTCAGACAATCTGTCACCATAAGTCCGGAGCCTGCGAACCTGCTCATTAGTATTAAAAGTAGTAAGTGTTGACTGGTATTTCGATTTGTTTGCCATCTGATGCTCTTTATTTAAGCTATGTCAGAATTGTAGTACTAAACCGTTACTTTGACTACTGCTGTGAGGTTATGAACGCCTTGATGGTCGAATCTGTAATCGCTTTAAAGATTGCCTGTCCAGCCGCTGCGTCGTATGCGCCGGTGGACTTTGTGAAAATGGTCAGGGCATACGGATGCGAACCGTCATCAATGATTGCGGTGTCATGTACTCGATCTTCTAGCCATCCAGCTTTATGGTAAACAGTCGAATAGCTGCTGGCATTATCTACAATGTAATTTGTCTGAGTAGAATTTTTCATATACGACAGTAAAAGATCAGTATTCTCATCATTTAATAAGTCTTTGCTATACAACTTGCTAAGCAAAATATTTATGTCTTCAGCCTTAATTGTGTTGGTGTCTGCGCTATATGAAGTGATGCCGATTTGTGCAGCGTAATCTTCCAAAGTATTGCTGGTTATTTTGGTATTTAGTGTGTGCCACGATGTATTGTCGCTATTAACAATCATTCTCTGCAGAAGCGTATTCGCGCTGATGACACTTATTGTTTGTGTTAATGATAGGTCGCCTTTTTCGGTTAGGTGCAAGTAGGCAGCCGCAGTGATTAGTTTAGTGATACTAGCCGCTTTAAAGCCTGCAGTTGTTCCAACTGAGTATGTTTTTCCGTTTGTTAAGTCAGTGATAGCAACGGCAATTTGGAGTGATGGATTTTCATCAATTATACTTTGAATTTCGTCTGACATAGTACTAGTATCTACTATCTTTTCTTGTGGTGTCGAGTCAGTATCGCTCGCGACAACGGCATGATTAGACGCCTCGGCTGACTTGCCTTTAGGCGATATCCATATAAATAGTCCTGTAGCCAAAGCAGCTAAAAGTAAAAATGTGGCAACAAATTTTTTCATATTGTTACCCTAACTTTTATTGCTGAGAATCGACTTAAGTTATGCTTCAGTAAAATCTCAGCAAAGCTTTGTACTGTGATGGTATCGATTAGATTTTATATAAATAGAAAGGATACGAATGAATGTAGTAAGCAGGGGAGTACGAAATGCTTTCCGTAATAAAATCAGAACGTTTTCGATTGTTTTGATACTTGGTTTAAGTATGGGACTGGCACTAGCCATGTTAGTAGCACGAGCATCAGTTGAAGATAAGATAAGTTC
>JALQXV010000031.1 GCA_023263015.1 Candidatus Saccharimonadia bacterium | reverse complement strand
TTAGCAGCTGTAACATCTATGTTCGATACACCACCGGTTGCTGGAGTGTAAGGCATGGCATTGGGATCAATTAGTAAGTCGCCATAAACATCTCCATTAATGTCGGTTGTAAACGTAGCCATATCGCCGCTACCGAGCCATGATGATTGGAGCATATTAATAAGGTTTGCAACAGCTGTAGCATTACCAGTTAAAGCGTTGCCTGCCTGAGTGTTGCCTTGAACGGTGGCATTGCCACTGGCAGCATTTGAGTTGACGGTATTACTAATTGCACCGTTAAAGAAAAGATCAAAGTTAGCAGTCGTGTCATTTTTTGGATCAGTCGTATTAGACGAATTCGGACCAGTATTAGCAACTGAGTTGTCTTTGGTAGGTGAGTTTACAGCTTGCGTCTTAGCTGCATCAGTTGCTTTCGAATCTGGTGCTGCCTTGGTAGCTGGCTGTTTAGGATTAGATTCGTACTTACCAGTTTTTGGGTCATAAGCATGCTCTGGAGTGTCCCAGTGTTTAGTCTCTGGGTTGTAGCTATAGTCTTGTGATGGCTTGTTGGGGCTGGTTTGTTTAGTCTCGGGGTTCCATGTGTAGGTGCCATTGCTCCATGTGCCGTCAGGATTTTTTGTGTAACTCTTGGCATCTGGACCCGTTGGCGTTGTAGGGCCAGTGTTTGAGGCGCCACGGCGCTCTGATGAACTAGGAGTCGACCCAGAAGCGTTTGCTTCTGAAGCGGCGCCTTGTGCGAGTGCGGTTAAAGGGAAGGCAGCAATTTGTAGGACGATTACTAATGAACAAAATGTATTCTTGGCAATTCTGGGTACTCGCATATTTTAAGCGTTCCTTTCTAATGAGATTCTGTAGGGAAGGGACGCCGAAGTTGATTCAGCGTCCCTTACTCCTAACAAGCAGTGGGTGGGCTACTGCTTGTAGCTAATAGATGTGGGGATTAGTTATTGCTTGAGAGTGAAACGCTACTGCTGCTTGTGTTAGAGCTGTTACCGCTCTGAGCTGTACCGCCGGTGCCGTTATTCGCAACGGTTGCGTCACCGCTTGATGCACTTTGGTTATTAGTGCTGGTAATGGTGAACGTATTGTTGTTCGTTACCTTGGTGCTGCTCTTGTGCTCGTCAGAAATGCTGTTGTATGAGTTAGGGCCGGTACCATTAATGCTACTGCTGCCAGCTGTTGGAGCGGCTGCTACGGTAGATGATGAAGCACTGTTACTAAATGAGGCCGTTGCGGCCACGGAACTGCCATTGCTAGCATCGCCAGTGATAGCGCCACCACCTGTAGTGTTAGTAGTACTTAACGCATCTCCGGTTTTAGCCTTCTGATCGTTCGTTAGATCTGCAGTGACTTTGTTGTTATTGTCTATAACTGTATCGTCTACTACCGAACTAGTAACGGTATTAGTAGAGTCTGGTCCAGTAGTACCAATCGCTCCATTCTGAGCAGCAACAAGTCCTGCGCTTAATGCAACGCCGGCAACTGCGACGCCTGATGCTTGTAGTAACTTCTTGATCTTATTCATAAAGTCACTCCTTCCTAGTGTTCTTTATTAATAGTTTTTCGGGCTAAGCCCGATTTTTAAAGACGCACTTAAACAGGACCTTTTTTATCAAGGTTCATCTTTAATAATCGAACTTACACTCCTCGCAAATCTCCTGCGGCTGATGTTTGTTTCAGGTGCCGTAGTGACTTCCAAAGCATAAACGCTACGTATGCCATGTGCCGTGAAAATTCTAACGACATACTGCTAGGGCAGTTGGACTATCAGTGGTGGCACGGTATAATTAAAATACTTATGGCAAAAACAAAACACACCCATAAATACTTCGAAGATCAGCTTGACGACGAAGAAGTACTATTTGTTTTCCGTAAACACCCAGTAGTTATGCGAAAAGGCTTAGTGATCGCTATGCTCGCAATTCTGCTAGGTACATTGCCGTCACTTATTAAGCCTGAATATATTTTCCTGTTTGGTGGTCTTGGCGCGGGCTTTTTACTGAGTGCGATTATCTTTGCCCCCACATGGATAGGCTGGTATTACAGCGTATTCATTGTTACTGACCAGCGATTGCTACAGATTACTCAAAAAGGCCTGTGGCGTCGTAGCGTCGTCGATATTTACTTACCGCAGATACAGATGGTGAATTATGAGGTCGGTGGCTTTCAGGAAACACTACTTGGATATGGTACGATAATGATGCAAACGTTTGTGGGTGACTTGGTAATACATGATGTGCATCACCCAGCCAAAATTCAGAAGAAAATATTAACGATTTTGCGTGACCAAGGAATATTATCGGGAACAGCAGCCTCCCAAATGCCGGCTGAAGAGAATTAAATTATGAAGAAAATCGCTCGTAAACTTAAACGAACAAAAAAAGTAACCACCGTTCAAGCTCACACTCGCGTGACCAATGATAATGTGGCCGACCACCGCGAAGAAGTACTCGGTAAAGCCCGCAAGTACATCTATCCACTGCAGCATTCTAAGCATCGCTTAGTCCAGATCTCGATATCTTTATTCTTGGT
>JALQXV010000039.1 GCA_023263015.1 Candidatus Saccharimonadia bacterium | reverse complement strand
TAAAAAATCGCCAGTCTGGCAATATCGCGTTCAAAAAAAACAAATAGCCATTCATACGAACAGCTATTAATTTTCAAGTATGGTGCGGGTGGAGAGAATCGAACTCTCATCGCTTGCTTGGAAGGCAGGCATATTAGCCATTATACGACACCCGCAGAACAGGGGTAATTATACTGCATTACCCCTTACGTGCCAAATCTTTAAAGATCGTGCAAGATTTCGATCTTGGCGCCAAGCATATTTAGGCGCTCAGCAAGGTCTTCGTAGCCGCGGTTGATAGAATATACATTTCGCAGCATAGATGACCCCGGCGCAGCTAGCATGCCGATCAATAGAAGTACGGCAGGTCGTAATGCTGGCGGGCAAACAATATCAGCTACGTTCCATTTGGTTGGGCCATCAACGTATGCGCGGTGTGGGTCGGCAAGCGCAATGTTAACCCCAAGTTTACGCATCTCGGTGTAGTAAAGTGCGCGCTCTTCGTAAGCCCAGTCGTGTATTAGGGTGCGACCTTTAATAACGGCGGCAATTGGAACAAAGTACGGTAGGTTGTCGATGTTAAGGCCAGGGAAAGGACGAGCGTAAATTTTTTCTTCTAGTGCCCTAAGTGTGCCGTTATGTTTATGAACGGTCACGTCAACTAGTTCCGTGTAGCCGTTAGCTGCTTTGTAGCGTTCAGTTACATCAACTTTGAGGCCCATTTTTTCAAGCTTTAAAATTTCTAGTTCAAGGAACTCAATCGGTGCTCGCGCAACTGTAATAGTTGAGTTAGTAGTAACTGCTGCAGCAATGAAAGTCATCGCTTCGATTGGGTCTTCACTTGGATAGTAGGTAATGTTCTTTTTAATTTCACCGCTGACGCCAGTAACTTTTAGCGTGCTGGTTCCAATACCCTCAATTTTTACACCAAGTTTCTTTAAGAAATAACAAAGATCCTGAACTTGATAGTTAGCACTCGCTAGTTTAATTACGGTTTCGCCTGGAGTACGAGCTGCAGCCATAAGAACGTTTTCGGTAGTAGTGTCACCTGATTCATACATAACTAAATACTCTGGCGATTTTTTATCGACGGTTACATGGTAGTGACCGGTTTTAGCTACCACTTTCATGCCAAATTCTTCTAGTGCGTATAAATGTGGTTTTACGGTACGGGTACCAAGCTTACAACCGCCGGCGTACGGAATTTTAAAGTCGTCAAATAGGTGCATGAGTGGACCGAAAAGCATGATAACGCTACGAGTTTTGCGGGCTGCTGCTTTGTCCATTTTATCGACACGGAGTACTTCTGGTGGCTTAATTTCGAGGTCGTTGTTAGCCATCCAGCGAACTTTTACGCCCATACTAATAAGAACTTCAATTAAACGATTAACCTCTTCAATACGGGGCATGCGCTTAAGCCGAGTGGTGCCTTTATTAAGAAGTGCGGCAAAGAGTAAGCAAACAGCAGCATTCTTAGAAACTTTTGTTTCTACAGTGCCCGAAAGCTCATGACCGCCTTCAATACGAAGGTTAACGGCTCCACCGCCAAGACTAATAATTTGCTTGTTTAGCACGTCGCTAATGCGACCCAGTGTTTCAAGGCTTAGGTTCTGGCGACCCTTTTCGATTCGGTTAACCGCACTCTGGCTAGTGCCTAAGCGACGTGCAAATTCGGCTTGTGTTAAGCCGCGTTCTTGCCTTATTTGGTAAATAAAGTGTCCAATTTTCTCATTTGTGCTATTCATATAGCAATATTATATCACGAATGAGCTTATCCTAAAATAGATTTTCAAGATTACCTAAGACTCAGTACAATAGGTAGCATGATCTAGCTTGTATTATAAATCCGCTCGCAAACAAAGCACAATAGAAGATTTACTAATACAACATTCTCTGGAGGAAATCCCATGGACGACACAATAATTGCAGACTTGATTAAAGCCGAGGAACAACGTCAACAAGCTGGTTTAGAACTTATTCCAAGTGAAAACTACGTTAGTCGCAATGTACTGACCGCTATGGGCAGTATTTTTACAAACAAATACTCCGAAGGTTACCCAGGCAAGCGCTACTATGGCGGGCAAGATAACACCGATAAATTAGAGCAGCTTGCGATAGATCGTGCTAAAGCACTCTTTGGGGCCGACCATGCTAATGTGCAGCCGCACTCGGGTGCTCCAGCTAACATTGCTGTTTACCAAGCGTGGCTCGAACCTGGGGATACTGTTTTAGGTATGAAGCTTGATCACGGTGGGCACTTAACGCACGGTCATCCAGTGACCTCATCAGCTAAAATCTATAATTTCGTTCGCTACGGAATTAAAGATATAGAGACTGGTGAAATTGACTACGATGAAATGTACGAAGTAGCTAAGCGCGAGAAGCCAAAAATTATCCTCGCCGGCTTTAGTGGATTTCCACGCAATTTGGACTACGCAAAATTTGCCGAAATTGGTAACGAAGTTGGCGCAGTTCTAATGGCCGACATGGCGCATATTGCAGGGCTAATTGCTGGTGGCGTATCGCCAAATCCGTTTGATCACGGTTTTCACATCATTACTTCTACGACACATAAGACATTACGGGGACCTCGTGGTGGCTTAATCTTAAGTAAAGGCACCGCTGGTAACCCACTTAAGAAACCAGACAAGACCGTCGAGAATTTGCCGACACTGATTGATCGAGAAGTGTTCCCTGGCTTTCAAGGTGGACCACACATGCATACTATTGCCGCCAAGGCAGTTGCATTTGGAGAAGCAGGCAAGCCAGAATTTAAACAGTATGCTGCGCAAATTGTTACTAACGCCAGTAAACTTGCAGATGAATTAATGGCACGTGGCTTTAAGCTCGTTACAAATGGCACGGACAATCATCTTATATTGGCTGACGTAAAAACTTCGTTTGATATTGACGGCGGTGAAGCCGAAGAAGTACTTGATCGTATAGGCTTAACGCTTAATAAGAATGCAATTCCAAATGATACTTTGCCGCCATTCCGACCAAGTGGCATTCGGTTAGGCACACCAGCCATAACAACACGTGGATTAAAAGAAGATCACATGGCTCAAGTAGCCAACTGGATGCACCAAGCCATTATCAATCGAAACGATACGGCTAAAATTGATCAGCTAGCTCAAGAAGTGCGCGAATTTGCGCTGCAGTATCCGCTGCCGAGCGATCGCTAAGACTTACGACCAGAATGGTTTTTAGCGATGGCAGTAAGGAATGATCCTGCCGCAAATGCTCCAGTTAGCTTTGTCAGTTCAACTCGGTTTTGAACTGCAAGGTAAAGTAGTCGCTTGTACACAGGTTGTTGAAGTCGACTATGTGCTTTAAATACTGCTAGCTGAGCAGAAGTTAACCCTTCAAAAGTTTCGGCTTCATTCTCTATAATTGCAATAATCTCATCATGCTCTAAGGTTCTGTCGTCAACTTCTGGGTCATCGGCATTGTAAGTGGGTTGACCAGATTCAGATTTACCTTCAGTGGGTTCAAACGTCACGCTTATTGCTTCTGCATCGCCAAGAATCCCATTCAACATCTCTGTCCGATTGAGTAGTCCATTGGTGCGTGTATTAGCTATAATACGGAACTTTTCGGAATTTTCGGCATCACTAGTAAGGATATCGCCAACAAATATTCGATATGAACTTTTCATTAAACTGACAGTCCGTGTCATTTGTTCATCGTTAATTTGGCTTGGAGATGCATGATATGCAGTTGCTTGTAATTGGAGTTGCGATGAAAGGGTATTAAGATGTTCGACACTTTGCCATGCAAGTTCAAAACGAGATAGCTCGGCACCTTCTTCAAAATCTGACATTTCAATACGATAACCTAAATTGGCTAAAAATACAACTAAATTAATTCAGGTTCTTGGACGAGTGTAATGCCAAACTTTTTCTGAACTGCATCAACAATAGCGTCACGAAATGCAAGCAGGGAAGCGGTGTTTGGAGCTTTGTCGTTAACAAAAACCAGCGCCTGTTTTTCCCAAATTGCCATACCTGTATTGGGCTCATGGTAGCCTTTTAATCCGAGCTGCTCTAAGAGCCAACCAGCTGAAATTTTAGCTCGACCATCGCTGGTCAGCCAAAAATGTACTTCTGGGGCAATTTCTTGCAGATCGCGCAGTTCTGTCATTTCAATAATCGGGTTACCAAAGAACGAGCCACTGTTAGCAACAATACGTGGGTTGGGCAATTTACTGGAGCGGATTGATATAACCGCTTCTCGAATTTGAGCAATTGTTGGCTTTTTAATGCCATTTTCTTTCATGTATTTCTCGACAGAGGCATAGTAGGGTGGCATTGGCGGATTTTTAGTAAGCGACAGGGTAA
>JALQXV010000038.1 GCA_023263015.1 Candidatus Saccharimonadia bacterium | reverse complement strand
TTTACCAATTTCACGAAGATACAAACGAACCGAGTCATCTGCGATATCATCAAGATATACTTTGTCGTCGAGTACAATCTCTTCGTCATCTTCAGCAACCCACTCGTCACTCATTTCGGCGCTTGGTTCGGCTGCGTCAGCGGTATTGCCTACTGTTATATTGGCGTCAGCTAGTTCGCTGTATAACCCGTCTAATAATTCTGAATTGGCTGGTAAGTCCGGAATGACTGCAAAAATTGCCTCTTGGGTAATTTTGCCGTCTTTTTTTGCTTGTTCTAATAACTGTGCTTTGCCGTCATGCAAAGCCTGAATTGCATCATCTGCCATTGCTACTCCCTAAACTTTAGTACGCTTTAGTAATTGATTGAGCTTATTAACTCGAGCCAAAAGATCTGCCGCCTCGGTATCCGAAGCTGTCTTTAGCTTATTTTGAATTATTTGGTTTTGCTTTTTGACAAAATGGTTTATCACCGCGGCCCGGAGTCGTGCGGCTTCGTATTGAAGTTCCGTCATCTCGATCTCGCCGTATAGTTCTTCGAACTGTAATGATAGTATTTTGACATAATTTAAGATTGGTTGCAACTCCGGTGCTGTAGTCATATCGCCATTAAAGTCACGATGATCGCTCAAAAATTTCACAAGTGTTTGAGCCTCTTCGCCACTAAACATCTGCTCCGATATCAAGTCTAGGTATATCCGTACATTTGGAATCATCAACATAATGCACAAAAAATGCTCTTGGATGCGACGATCTTCGAGCGATGCCGGCGCTTCAGGCGTAATCCGAATGGCTTTCCGACGAGGAGCTGGCTCGTTTGCAACGTCGTTCAATTTTGCGCGTAAAGAATCAGCATGCACATCTGTTAATTTAGCGATCTGCTGAATATAATGGTCTTGCTCAACTTGATCAGGTAACAATTTAACGACAGCAAGCGACACATCGCTGAACTGTCGTTTGCCAACGCCAGTGCTCAAATCAAGCCGCTCTTGGTACGTTGCCAGTAGCCAGTCTAGAGCAGGCTTTGCGTCGGCAATTGCCTTGGTCCACAATGCTGGATCCTGTCGTACTAACTCATCAGGATCTTTACCGCTCGGGATTGTAATAATACTCAAGTCAACTTTGACCTTGCCAGCAATTGGAATAGCACGTTCGGCCGCCGCAATACCCGCCCTATCTTGGTCAAATGCCAGTCGTACGTCTGGGGTAAATCGGCTCAAAGCTTTAAGCTGCATTTCAGTCAGTGCCGTACCGGCCGTTGCTACCACGTTTGTCACGCCGGCTTGATGCGAACCGATCACGTCTAAGTTGCCCTCTACCAAAACTGCTATCTTTTCTTTCTGAATAGCTTTCTTGGCTAAATGCAGCCCATAAATATGACGGCTCTTATCATACAAAGGGGTTGAGGCTGTATTAATGTACTTTGGCGCCCCTTCAACATCTTTAAGTAGCCGAGCAGTAAAACCAACTACCCTACCAAATGAGTCGCTTAACGGCACCATAATCCTGCCCCTAAACATATCGGCTAGACCACCACGACGCTGAACCGACACTCCAGTTGCAATCATCTCTTCTTCTGAAAAACCCTTACTCTTTAAATAGTCGGTGGCAGTTCGTTGACCATCTGGGCTGTAACCAATCCTAAAATCTAACACTGTCTGCTTGGTATAACCACGCTTTTTAAAAATATACTCATACGCCTCTTTATTAGCGCTAAATTGAACTTGGTAAAATTTTGCTGCTGCATCTAATAGTGCCAGTAGCCGCTCCTTGTCTGGCCCTTTACGACCGCCTTTAGTCTGAAACTGCTCTAGATCTACTCCTGCCTTACGCGCAAGCAATTCTAATGTAGCCTTAAAGTCCAAACCTTCAACTTCTTGCACAAAAGTAAACATATCCCCACCCCTGTTAGAGCTAAAATCATGCCAAATCTGTTTTTCAGGACTTACAACAAAGCTAGGTGTACGTTCATTAGTAAACGGGCTGAGTCCCTTAAAGTTTTTGCCGGCGCGCTTAAGTTGAACGTACTCACTAATTACGTCCTCAATACTGAGTCGCGCTTTCACCTCTTGAACGGCATCCATATCCTAAGTGTAAGGTGTTACGTGCTTTTTGGAAACTCCTAGCGGTTTCAAACTTATCAGTTAAGCTTAGACTTTTTAGCATTAGGACTATAAAATATGTACATATGCCTCCTTCTCAACAACAAACACCAAGTCAATACGATTTCATTCTTAATAATCAACCCCGCCGCAGCGGCCCTAATTTTGGACAATCTAAGGGGCAAAGAATTGCGGTTGTCGTAGGAGGCCTTATCCTACTGATTATTATTGTGATGGTTATTTCATCGTTTCTAAATAGCGGTAGTAACGGCCAAAAGCAACAGCTTATTGATATCGCAAAGTCTCAAACCGAGATTATTCGAGTTAGTGCTCTTGCCCAACAAAAGGCAGTCGATCCTAAAACAAAGCAATTTGCTCTAAACGTTAAACTGTCTGTTCAATCTGATCAGAGTCAGGTTATGAAAAGCCTTGAGGGCCGTGGCGTAAAGGCTAAATCACTTAGCAAAACATTAGCTGCGTCCAAAAATCCTAAAAACGACACCACTCTCGATGACGGCACCAAGAATAATCGCTTCGATGACACGTTCTTGGTATTGCTCCAGCAACAACTAACCGACTATCAGAAGCAACTAAAAATTGCTTTTGACGCCAGTGGCTCAAACTCCGAAAAAACTACACTGACAAATGCATTCAATAACGTGACTACTGTTACAAAAAATCTTAAAACCGCTACTACGACTCAATAACCAAATTGTAGCTATGTACAATAAAACCTTGGATCTCTTCCCAAGGTAACTGCCCACTTAGAACAATCGTATTCCAGTGTTTCTTATTCAAGTGATACCCTGGCATTACGGTTTCATACTTTTCGCGCAAAATAACAGCAAGCTGCGGGTCACACTTAACGCTAAGTCGTACTGGGTCACTGCCTTCAGCTATTAACGCAAACATCTTATCGTTTACTTTATAGACTGCCACCTTCTCTCCGAACGGGTATTCCCGCACCGAATTAGGCATTTCTAAAATATAGTCTTCAACTGTTTTATGGTCCATTTAAGCCTATTATACCATAAAGATTATTGACATAAGCGGTTTCAGGTGATATAATGCTGTTATTATGTCACTAAAACAAAAATTTGCAGGCATACGCGATGGATTTCGCGAAGCCGCCCACGAAACAGTTAGTACAAATAGCCACCCACACGAAGCCGTAGTCGCGATTCGTGAACAACGAAGTGCTGAAACCGATGAGTTTGCTGCCATAACCGGTGAAGAACTCGGTAAAGTTGCCATCAACGGTGTTGTTACACCTGACGCATCATACGCTGCTCACGCTGCTGCTGCTGAACGCATAGCTGCACAGGCTCAAGAACCCCCAGAACAACGGGCTGCCTAGCGACTTCTGCTACGTTTACTGTACTCTCTTGTATTCTCGATAAGTCTTAGTAGATCCTCATTCTTCACCCACTCCACGGCGTGCATTTTGACATTAGGCGTGGCAGGACTGTATGCTGCATCAACAAAGTAAAACCTTGTCGGCACACGGTACTTACTAGAGTTCAACGCACCCGCAATTATACTAGGATTAAGATTAAATCTAGTCGCAACTTCATCTAATGACATACCTCGCTGCTTTGCATCTTCAACGTCACGACGTGTTTCTACTTCCTTAGCCGTGTCTTCTTCATTCAAATAGTCAACATAGTTTCCGCTACGTGCGCTCCTGACAAGTTCAGATCGGATATTTGTATGTCCAAGAAATCGCCCTACAGCAGTTCCGCGCAATCCATAACGTTCACCAATAGTAGTTTTAGCTACATAGCCTTTTGGTACAAAGAACTTCTTGATTTCTTCTTTGAAAAGCTTAACGTTACCTTTAGGAATTTTAATGAATTCTTTGGATTCTTTGAGCGTTACATTAAACGTGCGTGCTTCCCATTCCACATTTCGAACAAACTGTAACGCACTGCGTATCTTCGGAAGATCGATACCGAGTTGCTTTTCCATGAACTGGTCAAATTCGATCCAACCTTCTGGGATTGGTAGGCGTTGATTTGAGACATGTTGCATCAGACGCTCTTCGCTGCGTGAATCAATAAAGTGACGCCTGCGACCACCGCTTACTTCACGGGCAGAGACTTGAATTTCGAGTTCTTTGACGGCTAGAAGCAATGACCGTGCTGATATCTGAGGGTACGTTATAAGAAGGTTCTCGAGATAGTTACCCTCTTCGGTGGCAATATAACCTTTATCAGCCTCTTCGCGCCTTGATGACTGACCTTCAGTAGTTGTCTTCCAGCCATTTTTGTAGCCATCTGCCAAATGTTTAACTGCGTTTTTATCGTAGTAGTATATAACTCCACGCTTATTTGAGGGTTCTACGCCGTTATCAATAATGAGCTGTCGTAGTTCTGCCCTGTCCATGTCGACGTATTCTGCAAGCTGGCCCAACATAAGGTCATCCTCACTATTGCCAAAATCGGCATCAAGACGAGTGGCGATTTCTGCGAATTCTTCGGGTGGAATATAAAAGCCGATGTGCCCTGATGTACCACGATATCTTTCAAGTGAAAAGCCTGCCTGATTTATGACTCGATAAATACTGGTTACGGCAGTACCGAGTATCATTGATGCTTCTCGAATACTTATATGACCTTCTGGCACCGGCTTGATGAGACCTCTAACGACTTGATCATAGATAGTTCTAGAAGTAGCATTTTCAAATTCGACTGACATCCACGGGGCGACTACCGCTTTATGTGGGTTGGTAGGATCAACTAACTCGCCTTGCTCATAAAGGCGCTCAACTTGAGAGTAACCAAGGTCAAATGCTTCGATACCGGTGTATTGAAGCTTCTTTACGTTATCAATATAGTCGATGACAATATTTGGAGTATCCGTACCATTCTTACGCATTACACGCCCAATGCGCTGCTTCGCAAGAACCGGCGAGTCTGTTGGTCGCATATTTACTAAGAACGTGGTTTTAGATTGATCCCAACCTTCTCCAAGTAGCGAAACATAGGTCAAAACATCAATCTCACCCCTGTCGTATGCATCAAGGATATCGTTTAGTTCACGCTTAGACATTGTGCCATCAACGTACTGTGCTTTTACAAAACGAGTTGTGCCGTCTTCTTGGCGTATAATTTGCTGGGATGTAAGCTTAGCCATATGTTTTGCATGGTAACGATCATTACCAGGAAGACAGTTAATAATTCCTTGGCGACCTTGCTCAACAAGTTTTGCAGCATCTTTGGCGCCCATTAAGTTTCGGGCTTTAATATCGGCAAGTTTCATATAGTCAGACTCGCTATACGTCAGGTGCTGACGATCAAGGTCAACTTCGACATCAGTGGCTTTAATACGTATACGGACTGGCTGAGTAATACCCATTTCGCCCGCTTCTTTAAAAGACATCTCGTGAATAACAACTGGGAATAAGTTAGCAACGTGATGGTTAGCGGCGTACTCTGCGGTCGCCGTCAAGCCAATCACTACTGCATCTTCGCCGATTTCGCGGATAAATTCGGCCGTTTTCTTACCAATAGCTCGGTGGGCTTCATCACAGATAATAAGCTTAGGGCCTTTTGCCTTAATTGCTTCACGTATTTTGTCACTCTTAAGTACCTGATAATTTAATACGTCAACATCGCCATCAAGCTTATAACCCTCTTTTGTTTTGCCTGAGACCTTAACATTTGTGTCCTCGCCTAGTAAAGCGAACCCTTTACCTTCATGCTTGCCTACAACTTGGTCTTGTACAAGATCGGAAGGCGTTAGTACAATTGTTTTCAAGCGGCCCTCTGTATTTTTTCCAGCAACTGCTTCGGCAAGTCGTGTGTATAACGCCGTCTTACCAGTCGACATCGGCATTTCAATATAACCGAAGAATCCCTTGGTTAAATCATGTTCATTGAGTGTACTAGCAATATCTTCAAAAACTCCAGGCTGATGTTCCCAGAGATCCTTGTCCATCTGTTCACTTGTCGCATAAGCGTCGATATTATTCAAAAGCTGCAACATTTCGCCACTCGCAGCTAATAGTTCATAGCCTTCATCTTTGCCGTGCTCAACCATAACCATGCCCTTAACTGCCTGCCCCATTAAGGCTGCACGAGCTGGGAACATCTCGGCTGCTCGTCGTGCAACTGGGTCGTTAAGATCAGATACACCCTCAATCGCAAGCGGATTATGCAAAAATTTTTGATCAATAATTGACTCAATCTCTCTAAGAGATTCAGGCGTGCGGAAAGACATGGGGTGTGATTGGGTGCTCATAAGATATAAATAACTAGGTATATTATACTATATACGTCGTATATTAACAACTATTTAGAACTATTTACCAAAAAACTGCAAGTAGTTTTGTAGCTCGGCAATACTTGCTTGAATGTCGTCGTAGGCGCGATGCACTTCCCGCTTCTCAAAAGTTTGGAAATACTTTGCCTGCATCAAAATCTTAAAGCTGCTTACGTCGAGCATCCGGTAGTGAAGCTGCTCTTCAACTTCTGGCCACCATTTACGAATAAATAGACGGTCGTTATGGATAGAGTTTCCGGCAAGAACAGCTGGTTCACCTACAAAGTGCTGCTTAATAAGTGCTGATAACTCGCTAATAACTTCTTGCTCGTTACGACCTTCGGCGGTGATACGGTCAAGGAGACCGCTTTTACTGTGCTGAGTTTTACACCATTCATTCATGGCATCTAATTTTTCTTGAGGTTGCGTAATAACTGCTTCGTAGCTCGCAAGAGTGTTAAATTTAAAGTCAGTGACTTCGGCGGCGACTTCTAGTATAACGTCAGAGTTTGAGTCTAGGCCTGTCATTTCTAGGTCTACCCAAAGTAGTTTTGTGGGTACTGCATTTTTATCGATCATTTAGGGTATTATACGTTATATGGCTATGACACGTAAAAAGACCGTTACAATTGTTGCGCTTCTCATACTCATTGCACTGCTGGCAGGCGCTATTTTTTTGTTTTATCGGTCAGCCGAGGCACCAAGTAATAACTCTCCGCAAGCAACTCAAAAACAGGACAGTCCTCAGCCAACCCCTGACAAGCAACCTAGTACTTTTGACAAAAAACGTTACTCAATTGATGACCCAAACAGTATATGGGTGGTCGTGAATAAGCAACGGCCATTACTGTCTGATTTTGTGCCGAGTAACTTGCAGTCCATCCAAGGTGGTCAGCTACGCTCTGAAGTTGCTGGGGCAGTTCAGCAACTGATTGCTGCTGCCAATAAAGAAAATGTTTCGCTGCGAACAATTAGTGCGTACCGTTCATTTGCAACTCAACAGTCTACTTATAATAACTATGTTAAAGCAGACGGTCAGGCTAATGCCGATACCTATAGTGCCCGCCCTGGCCATAGCGAACATCAAACTGGTCTGGCGGCCGATTTGGGCAATGGGTCTGGCCAGTGTGACCTTGAGGTCTGTTTTGAAACCACCGCCGGTGGCACATGGCTCGCAAAAAACGCCCATACATACGGTTTTATTATTCGGTATACAAAAAATGATACAGCTACTACCGGTTATCAGTATGAACCGTGGCACATTAGATACGTTGGTGTAGACCTAGCAAATGAACTCTATAGCAAAGGACAAACTATGGAGACATTCTTTGACTTACCAGCTGCGCCTACTTATTAGCTTTAAAGTCGAGACTAATTGAGTTTATGCAGTAACGTTTACCACTCGGTTGATCGTAAGCGTCATCAAATAGATGACCAAGATGCCCGCCACAGTTTTTACAGGTCA
>JALQXV010000024.1 GCA_023263015.1 Candidatus Saccharimonadia bacterium | reverse complement strand
ATCAACATCGACTGATGCCATATGTGATGTGTCCTTTCTCTTCGTCGAGGGGGCCTTTGCGCTTCCTGCACGGACGTCGCATCGGAGGATATCTTCCCTGACTGCTTAATTTGTTATGCACTAATTTTAACAGATGTGAATGTTTTTTGCAATCTGTAGTACTGCGCTTTATATGTAAAATGGGGTTTCATTAAAATTTAATGAAGTTTGATTTTACATAACGTAATTACAAGCCAGCTCCAGCACTGTTGTAAGTTTGGGGCATTTGAGGTATAATTACCCCTTAGTTAATCAATTCTAAGCCGGAAATATCGACTGCTGAAACGTGGCTCATTCAGCTAACCGACCGGAGGTATAAGAGCCGGAGATCTCATGAAAAAAGATATTCACCCGACTAACTACCGCCCAGTAGTTTTTCAAGACCTATCAAACGGCACATCATTCCTAATGATGTCGACTGTTAAAACCGACGAAACTATTAAGCACACCGACGGTAAAGAATACCCAGTAGTTAAGGTACACATCAGTAGTGCCTCTCACCCATTCTTTACTGGTCAAGAGAAGCTCGTTGACATCGAAGGTCGCGTTGATAAGTTTAAGGCTCGCACCGAAGCTGCTGCTAAAAAGCGCGAAGAAGCTGCCAAGCGTGGCGCGAAAACTGAAAAAGCTCGCAAAGACGAAGCTCAAAAACTCGGCCGCTAATTTAAGCAGTAAATTTAAAAGACCCTCGTACGAGGGTCTTTTTTTGTTTAGTTGTTTTTTATTTAGTGGTTTCGCAAGCCATTGGGCCTACCATTGCAGCAACCCTGTCAGCTACTTCGTAGCTACCGCGACAAACCTCATCACGTTCTGCTACGGTACGAGTAAACTCATATGTACCTTCGACCGGATTTACGATCAAGCCACGTGCGTCGAGCTTTTCACCGATTAGGCCTTCGCCAAGTTGAGCCTTAGCGGTCTGAGCTTCGCGAGCTTTTTCTACTGCGAATGCATCGCGCTTTTCACGAGTCTCACCTGCATTTGGGTCAAGATTACCAACCGCGATAGCTAGGACTGCTGCACCAGCGCCAAGCAGTGCCGTAGTACCACGGTTAAAAATTTTAAAGCTACGACCGGTTTCGAGTGGACTCGCTCCGGCGTGACTATGCGTATGAGATACTGGCATAATTAATAAACTCCTAATTAACTCGCAAATTGTACCATCAGTCGGGCATTTTAAAAATTGCTTGTGGTTACAACTTCTTAACAGAGGTGATATACTATATATCTATGCAAGAAAAAGAACAGGCATTCCGGAAAGAACTTGAGGAACTACAGACTCAGTTACAAGACCCCTCTATTTATAGTGATCCTGCCTACCCTAAATTAGCCCGACGCCAAAAGTATCTTGAAGACACTTTAGCGCTATTTACCGAATCCAAGCGCTTAGCGAGCGAGCTACAAGCTGCTCAGGAAATGATTGAAGCTGGTGGCGAATTAGCCGAGCTAGCCGAACTAGAGTTGACCGATCTGCAAGCTGCAACCGAAGCAAACTCAGCAGCCCTAGAAGATGCACTAACTCCAAAAGATCCGAATGATGAGCGTAATGCAGTCATAGAAATACGAGCAGCGGCTGGTGGCGACGAAGCTAGCTTGTTTGCAAGCGAACTGTACCGCATGTACGGCCGTTGGGCCGAATCTAATGGCTTTAAAATGGTTCACGTTAGCGATAGTCCTAACGACACCGGTGGCTTGAAAGAAGTAGTTTTTGAAGTTAATGGCGATTTTGCCTATAAGAACTTAAAATTTGAGGCTGGTGTTCACCGAGTACAGCGCATTCCTGCAACCGAATCTCAGGGTCGCGTTCATACGAGTACAGTTACCGTTGCTGTCATGCCTGAAGCCGAAGAAACAGATATTGAGATTAAGCCGAATGACTTAAAAGTTGACGTCTACCGAGCTGGAGGCCACGGCGGACAGTCTGTTAACACAACCGATTCTGCTGTGCGTATTACTCACTTGCCGACTGGCTTGGTAGTAACCAACCAAGACGAAAAGTCGCAGATTAAGAACAAAGAAAAAGCTATGAGCGTGCTACGTTCGCGCTTACTACAAGCCAAAATTGATGAAGAAGCGCAGAAGTTGTCTGATGCCCGACGCAAGTTAATTGGCTCAGGTGACCGCTCCGAAAAAATTCGTACCTATAACTTCCCTCAGGACCGTATTACTGATCACCGTATTGGCTATTCAAGAAGCAATATACCGGCCGCTATGGACGGTGATATTAACGACATCGTGGAACAGTTGGCGCAGTATGAGCGCGAGCTTATTAGTCAGGAATAGTCGACCATGACAATTGCTGAATGGCTGGTTGAATCTATGGTTCGTTTGCGTGATGCCGACGTTCCTAATGGACGTACCGACGCGCTGGTACTGCTAGCCGACTTCTTTGAAACTGATAAATCATGGGTACATACCCACCCCGAGTACAAACTTGATGATTTGCAGATACGAGAGCTTGAGCGATTACTAAAAAAACGGCTTAATCGAACGCCGCTAGCTTATATCCGCGGCTTTTGTGAATTCTACGGGCGCAACTTTATGGTTAATTCGCACGTATTGATCCCCCGCCCTGAGTCCGAAAGTTTTATTGACCTTGTTAAAACAATTGACCTAGAAATGCCGTGGATTGCCGATATTGGAACAGGTTCGGGCTGCATTGGTATTACTACCGCCCTTGAATACCCCGAAGCAACGGTACACCTATACGATATTGATTCGGCCGCGCTTGGAGTAGCCAACTATAACGGCCGACATAATGGCTTAGCACTACAGTATTACGAAGCCGATCTGTTAAGCGACCTTCATTTTAATTACGATATTATACTGGCTAATTTGCCGTACGTACCCCGAAAGTTAGTTACCAGCCCAGAGATTACGCAGGAGCCAGCGTTAGCACTATTTTCTGGAATTGATGGCTTAAGTCATTACCGTAAGTTCTGGAAGCAAGTTCGTAAACTTGAACGACGACCACGCTACGTGTTAACCGAGGCGCTGGAATCACAGCATGGTTCGTTAGAAACTTTAGCTAAGAATGCTGGCTATAAACTGGTCCGTACTGACGTTTTAGTGCAAATGTTTACGATTGATAAGGGTCGGAACGTTTAGGCTTAGTTTTGTGGCGCTGCTTCTAGCGTCACGTCGACTTTTTGTTCTTTGCCGTCGCGGACAACAGTAAGCGAAACTTTGTCACCAACCGATGAACGACCAAGTACTGAGATTAGGCTATTTTTTTCGTCGATGGTGGTATCGCCGATCTTTGTAATAATATCTTTTTCCTTAAGGCCAGCTTTTTGAGCAGGACTATTGTTTACAATCGAGGCTTGCCCAGCTCGGCCAGACACAATGTAAGCGCCGCGCTTAGTTGAGAGATTGTACTGGTAAGCGTACTCATCTGTTAACGATACATAGCGTACGCCGAGGTATGGTCGAAGCAGTTTGCCTTCTTTTAGAACGCTTTTTACTAGACCCTGAACATCATTAATTGGAATCGCAAAGCCTACGTTTTGCGCGTCGCCACCAGCGATTGCGGTATTAATACCGATTACTTCGCCGTTGATGTTTACAAGTGGTCCGCCAGAATTACCTTCGTTAATAGCAGTGTCGGTTTGGAAGAGGTTCTGAAGTGTTTCACTGCTAGTTTCATCGCCTGCTTCGACACTTCGGCCATATCCAGAAATAATGCCAGAGGTTACAGTATTTTGGAATTGACCTAATGCGTTACCGATAGCGATGACTTTTTCGCCAACTTGAATCTTTGATGAATCGCCGAGCTTGGCAGCTTTAAGGTCTTTACCTTTTTTGTCGGTCACTTTTAAGAAAGCCACGTCGAGAGTGTCGCTATCGTTAGTGCGACCAATAACTTCGACGTTAGGTAATTCGGTCCCGTCTGATAGCGTCACGCTGACCGATGTAGTGCCAGCAGGAATAACGTGGCGGTTAGTAATAATGTACCCTTTGTCAGCGTCGAAAATTATGCCTGTTCCAGCACTTTGGCGTTCAACCGCCCTACCGGTGCCAAACATTGTGCTCTGCACGCCCTGACTCGTGACGTTAACCGATACAACACTCGGTGAAACATCTCTAGCAATCTGTGTAATTAATTCACTTTCGTTACTAATGGTTTGGCGCTGAACTTCGGCAGTGTTTCTTGCTGAACCATTGTCAGCCCGTCCGCCAAAATAACCGCCAGCAAAGCCGAAGCTGGTACTAAAAATTACCAGCAATAAAAGAGCTGTTACTCGTTGACGATTTGGAATGTCGTGTGAATTTTTGGGGCTAGCTGCATGCGCTGGAAGCTGGTAGTTTAACGGCGCTGTAGCTGGTGGAACAGGAGATTGTTGAGTCGACTTTGGATCTTCATTCATAAGCATTTATTATAGCGAACTATTCCTGAGAAAACACTGAGTTTTTACAGCCCACTAACCGTCCATTTACCAACCAATAGTAAGCCAACGACCGCTATGAGCATGACAAAAGTAACTTGCCACTGGATTAGTTTTGAAAGTCGATCTGTTTCGTGCAGGTAGTACAACGAACCTAGGCCGTAGCTTAAAATTCCGAGCAGGATAGCAGGCTGTGCAACTGGGCCAATAAACAGTAGCCAGTGGCTTAACACCCAGACTACGCTAGCACCGACCGTTGCCCATGATAAGCTGTAAGCATTGTAGTATGGCTCCTCAAAACTACCGAAGTAATGTCGTGCCGAGAAGTACAGAATCGACGCCGCCAGCAGCATATACACTGCCGCACCTGCTGTTTCAAAAGCGATGAAAATAGCAGTTAGCCCCATGATCTGAGCGATCAATGCCTGTATAGATACCAAAAACGCGCTCGTGCCGGGCTTAATATACAGAAGCCATAGTTCAAATATAACCACCCAAAGGATCTGTAGACCCATTGATGAGGTGTTGGTCATAAAAGCTAAAACTGATAAACCAAAGATAATATCAACCGCATTGGTCCGGAAGTGAGCTGGCCAGTGACGTGGTCGAACCGCAAAGATACGCCATTTACTGAGCAATATGATTGCAAAAGCGACAATCGGCAGCTCAAGGCGCACAAAAACATAGACCAAGATAGGCATTATGGCCACAAGGCTTATATGAAAAAGATGGGCGAACCCGCGCTTAGGCTTAATTTTGCCAGCAAGTTTTTTAACCACGACTGTTCTCCACTAAATCGGTAAATGTCTGTGCGTACAACCTATCGAGTCGTACTCGCAGCAGAGTTTGCTTGATCATTACCAATTATTATAACAAAATCTGCCACTCCTGGCTGTATTGTTGTGTCTGGTAATGCCGTAACAGCGCTGACGCCGTAGCGTTTTTCTAGATAATTCTTGGTATACTTCTTGCTTCCGTTGCGCAAATCAACAATTACTGTCTTGGTATACGCACGAGTCGGAGCGTTATCAACAGTACCTACGTTGTAGCCGTAACCCTTTAGTTCGTCGGCTTTTTGAGTCGCTAAACCTGCGGTCCCTGTACCGTTCAATACCATTACATTAGCGTTCTCATTCTTAATATAGCTGTCCTTAAGAACGTTTCGTAGATATGCTTTGATTTCGGTGTATTTGCCTACGCCAGCACGCGGCACGACAACCGACTGTCCAGCAATGGAATCGGTGACGACAAAGTTATTTGGTGGATCTGCGAGCCCAACAGATGTGATTTTTTGTTGGCTAATTTGACCGCCAAGTTGGTACAAACGCTTCATGTCTTCTAGGCTAAAGTTGGTTGTCACGTGACTTCCAAGGTTATCAAGCAAGCTAGATATCTTGGCTGGGTTCGAGAATGTACCTGCTGACAAAATCTTTTCTTTGAGCGCAATAATAACTAGTCGCTGACGTTCAGCACGATCAAAGTCACCACGTGCACTGGTGTGACGGGTACGTGAGTAAGCTAACGCCTTAAAGCCGTCCATGTGTTGCTGCCCTGCTTTTACATCAAGTCGGTATGGCTTACCATCGATGCGCATGTTTTCAGCTACCGGACTTGGTACATTAATATCAATACCCCCTACGGTGTCGACAGCTTGTCTAAAGGCTGCAAAGTCAACGAGCGTATGATAGTGAATATTTACGCCAAGGTTAGTTTCGATAGTTTCTTCTAGCTTTGTAAAGCCAGCTTCATCGCCCTTCTTCTGGTTTTCAGGAGTATTGCGTTGCTTGGAATTAACTTTAGATAACTCGGCGTTCTTACCTGTCGCAAAAGCAGCATTTATCTTCATTGAACCACTACCCGAAACCGGAACATATAAGTCACGCGGAATACTAAACAGAACTGCTTCATTAGCAATTGGGTCAATACTGGCAACGATAATAGTGTCGGTTAGGTCAGGTGCGTCGTTCTCATCACCGCCACGACCAAGGAGCAGAATGTTTACACGTCCATCACCTTCGCCTTTAAGCTTGCTTGGGTCAACGTTAGACTCAAGTGCTGCGGCTCCACCACCACCCTTAAGAACCTTATGTAAGTTAATGTAGCCTTTAAGCGCCAAAAAGCCGCCAATGCCCAGTACAAGGAATAAGAATATAAGAATACCGGTTATAATTTTGCGCTTTTTAGACATTGGCGGTTTATTCTTGCGACGGAACGGCCAAATGCTACGCTTCTTCTTTTTGCTAACAACAATCGGCTCATCGTCAAAAGATGGCTTGGCTTTATGAGGGTGCGGTTCGTTAACAGGACGACTGCGCGGGTTTAGACCTTCTTTAGCAGAAAAGTCTCCAAGCATACTGTCGGAGCTTTTAGGCTTAGTTCGCCCAATTGATCCTTCTGGTCGCCGGCCCCGTGTTGGTTGTGCAAAACCGTCTAACGAATTGTTGGACGATCGCCTCCCTTGATTTGGTTGTTTATTTCGAAATTCGTTCATAAAAAATACACAAGAGTGTCGATACCCCAGTATACCTAATTTTGCCCCGATTCGTAAATTCTAATGCTAATTCTTAATATCTTGGCTTCCTAATATGTGATAAGCTCTTCTATATGCTTGATGATATTGCAACAACTGCCGTTGAGGGCGCCGCTGGTTCAAAAAAGAACGGCAATAAGCTCCATGACTGGGGTTCGACAATTGCTATCATCATACTAGCTCCGCTGATTGCGCTACTACTGACAAACTTCGTTTTCCAGTCGTATCAAGTTGATGGCCCTAGCATGGAAACTACGCTTCAAGACAAAGATCGCCTGATCGTTTCTAAGACCGCTAAAACGTGGTCACGCGTTACTAATAAAGATTACCTCCCTAAGCGTTACAGCATTATTATCTTCAACCTTATCGAAGGCCAAGACGGCGAAAAGCGTCAACTTGTTAAGCGTGTGATTGGACTACCAGGCGACCGCGTAGTTGTTAAGGATGGTGTTGTGCGCGTATATAATAATGAGCACCCGCAAGGCTACCTTATTGACCAAGAAGGCCCAGAAAAAGACGTTATTAGCAGCACTTCCGGACCAGGCGAACGCGAGATTGATGAAACCGTTAAAGACGGCTACGTGTACGTCATGGGCGATAACCGCGGCAACTCACTCGACTCGCGATCGTTTGGTGCCGTGCCATCAAAAGACATAGTCGGACGACTCGACTATCGCATCTTCCCGTTTGATAAGTTTGAAAAATTTTAAGCTAAATCTATGACTTTTGAGATTCTAAGAATTTAATGAATTCTTCGAGTTGCTTTTGCGAGGTGAATTCCATAGCAATACGACCGCCCTTGCCTTTGCTAGCAACAGTTACCTTAAAGCCCCATTTTGTACTCAGATCTTTACTAGTTTTTTGGTTTACAACCGCTCGTTCGGCTTTATTTTTAACAACTTCTGGCTTTTCTTCTTCTTTGAGATTAGCTACAAATTCTTCGGCTTGTCGAACTGACCAACTATATTGTTCAATGTTATCAATCAGCTGTCGCTGCTTTGTTTCGTCTTTTACCGCCAGCACTGCGCGGGCATGACCCTCACTAATCATACGATCGTTGAGCGACTTTTTAGCAAAATCTGGTAGTAGCAAAAGTCTTACTGTATTGGTTACAGATGCATGCGATTTGCCCAAGCGAGTCGCAATATCTTGCAGCGGAAAATTGAATTCTTGATGCAAACGGTCGATCGAAGCAGCTTGTTCAAGCGGTGACAAGTCAACTCGCTGCATATTTTCAATTAAGCCAATCTCTAAGCGATCAAGTTCTTCGGTTGTACGAACCAGCACCGGTACATGACTTAAGCCTGCTTTTTGAGCAGCGTGCCAGCGTCGTTCGCCCGCAACAATAATATGATGGTCGTCGAGTCGAGTAATAATGAGCGGTTGCAAAATACCAAAACGCTTAATGGATGAGGCGAGTTCTTTAATGGCTTCTTGGTCAAACTCTCGTCGGGGCTGATTTGGGTTTGGTTTAATATCCTGAATGAGCATTTTCTGAACACGATCCTGCTTATCAAGCATTACTGACTGATCAAAATTATCTGGCAATAAACTACCAAAGCCTTTGCCGAGTCCTGTCTTTGCCATATTAGTTAGCTCCCCTTACCCTATCGTCAATTTCTTTTGCCAAGTTTTTATAAGCCCGCGCACCTTTGCTCCATCGATCGTATTCGGCGATCGGCTTGCCATGACTTGGTGCTTCGGCCAGCCGAACATTACGCGGCACAACCGTCGTCATTAACTTGTCGCCAAAATGTTTCTTTACTTCATTATAAACTTGTTCAGACAACGAAGTTCGTTTGTCGTACATAGTCATAATTACGCCGAGCAGTTCAAGTTCTGGATTGTAGCCGCGCTGCACTTGTTGCATGACTTGCAATAATTGACTCAAGCCTTCCAACGCATAATATTCTGACTGCACAGGAATTAAAACCTGATTGGCTGCTGTTAAGGCGTTAATAGTTAGCAAGCCAAGTGATGGTGGGCAGTCTATTAATATATAGTCGTATTTTTGAGCTGAAGCTAACGCTGTTTTGAGCGCGGCTTCTCGATTGGCTGTCTGTGCAAGATCGACTTCTACACTGGCCAATCGAGCATCAGTTGGAACCAAATCGATGTTTTCGAAGTCGGTTTTGAGCAGTACTTTGTTTAGGTCAACATTAGAAAGTAGCACGTCGCACAATGTTTGAGTGAGCTCAGTCTTTTCAATACCTAGCCCACTGGTTGCATTACCTTGTGGATCGGCGTCGACCACTAAGACTTTTCGCTTTTGGCGACCGAGGTAGGCGGCAAGATTAATAGTGGTCGTAGTCTTACCTACCCCACCTTTTTGATTTAATACCGCAATGATTACTGTTTGTTTGTTTACCACTGGTAAAACCCTTCCTTGGAATACCATTAGCGTATCATAAAACCATATTGGTTGTAACTAGCCATTTAATACTAGTTGAGCTTTCCACCTCTGTAAAATGTTTTCCACTTATTGGACTACCCACCATTTAAATTTAATAGTATGTTATTTTGGCAACTTTGTGTCATACTATGCTGTGCTATGAATGACAGACCTCCTAAGTCTAGAGACAACTTCCCTCGCCTTGTTATGGGCGCACCCATTGCAGCCCGACGAGTTATGGATGCAAGCGGCGTTGCGCACGAAGGCCTGAACGACAAAAGTGCTTGGAAAATCAGTCAGTTTAATCGTATGACCTCTGTTACTGCTCCGCGATTGATTGAAATTGGTCAAGAGCTAACGGTTGTAATTAGCAGAGCTATCCGCGAATCAGCTCACAGCAGCTCCGAAAGATTCGGTACTATTGAACGTAAGGCTAAAGCCGCCGAATTAGGAGCCACTTTGGCATTTGGAGCGCTAGGCTACATGCTACCTCATAATGCTGCTATCCCACCCCGTAAAACCGCTGCTCAAGTTGCGCCCTTTGTGGCCGAGCAGCTTACCCTAGGCAGCGAAGACGAGCAAGTTACTAAGGCAACGCCAAGTCGAATTATAGACGGTAGTGAGCTCCTGCACCCCTCAGATGACCGTGAGCTTTCGCGTTTGCACGTGGTCGTTGACTCTAAATTAGTAGACGCCTCTCAGTGGCGTATATCTGAAACCGAGCGTGTTTGCGCCCAGACCGCCGCAGCGCTTGCTGTGACTGCCCTGCCTCAAGTTTTGTCCCGATAACCGTCCTTACATTAAAAGCCCCTCATACGGCTTGCACGAGGGGCTCATTTGTAACCAATCAACTACTGGATAACTTGGTAGTTGAATCGGTACGTACCTGGAGCGATAGCGTTGGCACTCGATAAGGTGAAGCCTTGGTCGCTACGTCCAGAGGTGTAGTACCTGAGTTCTGCAGCTGTGTTACCGTCAGGGGTTAGGGTTACACGTGGAGCGGCTGCAAAAGCACGGTCAAAGTTGACTCGAGCTAGATTACCAGCCGCAGTAGCGCCCGTTACAGTAATTGTAACCGTACCAGTAGTATCTGTACCTTCAACTGTTGCGGCTGTACCCTGTTCACCTGCAACAGATGGAGTATTACCACCTGAGATGATATGACCATCAACTTTAAGGTTGCCACCGATATGAGCGTTGCCAGTTACCGTCAAATCTTCAACTACAAGTCCGCCTGATACGTTTAGATCCATAAAGCTTCCCTGTTGGGCCTGAATTTCATTGGCCTGTGTATTAACCATTGTCTCAATAGAATCAATCTTGTCGGCAAGTGCACGTTCACCTGACCATAGATAACCGTATACGCTGAACCAGTCAGGAATCGGGTTACCATTGCCATCAAGCTGTAGCAGTTCAGCTGGCATATATTCACTAATTACACCGGTATGTACGTAACCTGAGTTATCGTCGTTCATCTTGTAGCGGAAGATCTCGGTATTCTTAATCTTGTCGAGAATATCACCGTATTCGGTGTTTCCAAGAGCTGTAATGCTGTTCTTGTATGCCATTGAGCTTGAACAGGTACTGATTTCGTTTGAGCCGTTTCGACAAAGCTGTGTAGTTGCGGCAGAACCAAGTGAACCAACTCGGATGTTGCCGCTGGCATAAATACTACCTGTTACATCGAGCTGCGTCTGTGGGTTAGTATTCATGATACCAACCCTATTTTGTGAAGTATCTACCGTAAAGATCTGAGTATTGCCACCACCGTTTAGAATCTGGAAGCCATTACTATTACTCCATGGCTTAAAGATAATTTGCTGGCTGTTGTTTACGAAACTAAGGCGCTGTTGGTTAGCAACTTCTAGGTTAAAGTCTTGCCCATCATTTGTACCAATTGTAAGAGCTGCGTTAAAGGTGTTACCACCGTTAACAATACCCTGTGTAGTTGATACACAGCCAGCATTTGTACAGACCGATACGCCCCCCACCTTAATGTCTACTGAAGCGTTAATTGAACCAGTGACATCAAGGTCATATTGAGGATTTGAATTGTTGATACCAATACGGTTCTGGGTGGTATTTACGGTGAACACCTGTGCGCTACCAGCACCAAGAACTTGGAAGCCGTTTGTGTTACTCCACGGCTTAACAATGATCTGTTGGGTATTGTTTACAAAACTCATGCGCTGAGTACCAGCTACGATAAAGTTTAGGTCCTGTCCATCAAGGGTACCAAGATCAGCTGCTTGGTTGTAGGTGTTACCGCCATCGACAAAAGCCGTACCAGAACCACCTGAACCACTGATACAGTCGGTCCATGCGCTCGCTTGGTAGCAACGGAAGCGACCAAGTGATGAATTGTAGTACATCGCACCATCAACACCGGTTGGGTCACCGGCTGTATTCTTTACGTCGAGCGCTAGAACAGTTGCACTGGCATCGGCCGCAGTTGCACCAATCTGCACAATTGAACCTTGTGTATCAACTGAGAACATTCCAAGTCCGGCAACGTTTTGAACGGCGAAGGCGTTAGTAGAGTTAGCGCCGTTACGGAACAGCGCAGTTCCGCCAACCCAAAGGTCGCCTGTAATGCTCGCGTTACTGCCCACTCGTAGTGATTGGTTAAGAATTACTTGGTCTGTAACCTGTAGTGTACCCATCACGCGGGTATTGCCAGCAGTTAGCGAACCACCACTACCTTCTGCAAGATCACCATTATTAGTGCCTACAAGGTCAAGTGAGCCACCAACCTGTGTACGAGCAGCTGATCCATATGCCACATCGGCATTTGACGAACCACCGGTTACATATACGTAACCGCCGCCAGCCGTTGCGCTAGTGCCGCCACCGTTGTGAGTCATCGGGATCGTGCTGTACCAGTTTGAAATAGTACCGTTAGCGTTTGGCTTACCATAGTAGATTGTTGATAGCGCAGTTCCACCGTTAGCAATACCGCCAGCCACGTAAATGTAGCCATCGCTAGTTGTCACACCGTTTCGGTAAATTGTGGTCGGGAACGTTCCGGCTGAACTGAAGTTTCCAATAGAACCGTCTGAATTCATTTTTGCATAGATCACTGTATTCATTACACCAGTACCATTCTGGTTACCGCCAACAAGGTATACATAGCCATTAATAACAACCGAGGAAACACCCTCACGCGTAACAGTGGTCACGCCGTTATTTATTAGATTGCCACCGCTATTCCATGTTCCGAGTGTTCCGTCAGCGTTAATCTTAGCGTAAATATAGTTATTCTGGTGAACTCCAGTAACGATACCACCAACCATATAGATATAGCCGTTATACACAAAGGCGTTCGCCGAACCACGAGCGAATATTGTGTTCTGAGACACCCATGTTCCAAGCGCGCCATCAGGATAAATGCGAGCGGCGTAGGTTGCGTTCTGCCCACCACCGAGCGCATATAAGTAGCCATTACCGCCGTACACAAAGCCAAACTGTCCAGTTGTACTGTTTGTGAATGGCAAGTTAGTTACCGTCGAGAACGACCCGAGCGTACCATCTGAGTTAATTTTAGCTACTCGTACGACCTGCGTTGAGCCGTTAGCAACGTAGAAGTAGCCATTTGCCACTGCAGTTTGCTTAAAGTCAGCTGTACCAGTTCCGTTACCAGTGTAGTCAGTGGTAAGCGTTTCTAAGCTAGTGTCTGGTGCGGCCGCACTGCCGTACAAACGACCAGCGGTTGTGGTGCCGTTTGTGTTCAAGCTTAGTACGCTCTTGTTGGTGTTCGCGTTAAGCATTACGTTGCTGTCAGAAGCCTGTACAGAGAATAAGCTTGATGAGTTGAAGGTGTTGCCTGATTTAAAGATGATGCCCTTAGCTGCACTGGTAGTAGTAATTGTCGCAGGCGAAGTGCTGTTTCCGTAGGCAGTCTGCATATCGGTTACA
>JALQXV010000051.1 GCA_023263015.1 Candidatus Saccharimonadia bacterium | reverse complement strand
TAAAGCGTCTGAGTCGTGTGTTATGTACGGCACCGCATGCTTTTTAGCTGCCATAGCAACTGGCACACAGACGAAGCCGCCTTTAAGCAGTATCGAATCGGGCTTAATCTTTTTAATGAGCGATCGAGCCTGCACCAAGCCAATCAGCAACCTAATCGAATCCCGCACATTTAAGAAATTAGTCTTCACATCAAATATCCGTACTAACCAAGACTCGCCGTGATAGCGACGAAGCTTACCGGCGCTTATAAAGTGATGCTCGTCAAACAACTTACTATCAGTAGCAATACTGGCGAACTTGCCACCTTTTTCCCCGATGTAAATTAGTTTTACATTTTTATCACGCGAGCGGAGCTCATGCGCGACGGCTAGTAGCGGCGTAATGTGGCCTCCCGACCCGCCGCCGCATAGAACGATCTTCATATGCTGGCTCCTTTACTCTTCCCGATACTCGGATAGGCTCAAAACTTGTATACCGTGAAATCTGAAAAACCACACCTAGTGCGGCCATTACAAACAAAATACTGGTGCCACCGTAACTAATAAACGGTAGTGTAATTCCCTTTAGTGGTAGCAATCCAATCATGGCGCCAATGTTAATAAGCGCTTGTGTACTAAGCCACGCCATAACACCTACCACAAACAGTCTCGAGAACGAATCCTTAGTTCTCTCAATAATACGCTTGAAGCGCGAAAATAAGAGTAGATATAAGCCAAGTACTAGCGACACCCCAATAAAACCAAACTTCTCGGCCAGAATCGCAAAGATCGAGTCGTTAGCCGCTTCGGGTAGATAGCCATACGCTTGCACACCACTACCAAGACCTAAGCCGAACATGCCACCGCTACCAATCGCGATCAAAGCCTGACAAGCCTGATACCCAGTCGTCTGACAATCGCTCTGCGGGTTTAAGAATGTAGCAACACGATCACGACGATACGGCGTAGAGCTGACAGCTAGCACCACGAGCACCCCGATAATTGCCGCGATTAGTCCAATCTTTTTTAATGGCAGGCCTGAGGTAAACCCAAGTACACCAATGATAGCGATCATCACACCAGTAGACCCAAGGTCACTTTGAATACCAGCCACCACTACACCGATTAAGCCGATAACAATTAAAATTGGTCGGAGCGTAGCCTTAAAATCACCAATTTCACCTTTTTTGAGTTTTTCTGTTAAGAACATTGCCAACCAAACGATCAGGGTAAATTTGATCATTTCGGCAATCTGGAACGACAAGCCACCAATCTGGATCCATCGAGTAGCGCCGTTAACTTCATCGCCAGCAACCATCACGAGCAGCACACCAAATGCCGTTAAGATCAGTAATACGTTGCGCATTTTTTGCAAGAAGTTAATAGGCAAGAAGCTGGTTACCGTAAACGCGATTAACCCCAGACCGATTGCAATAATCTGTTTAATAACAAAATAGTTATTATCGACTCCTCTAGTAGCAGCAAGCCCCGGACTAATGGCATACACCACCACAAGTCCAACTGCCGACAGAAGCAACGCCAGTATTAAAAGCATATAGTCTGGCCGATGACGACGCGACAAGCTGTCCGAAGATAAGTTACTAGAAGAACTTGCCTGTGACTGATTATTCACACGATATGGACGGCGTGCGGTAGGCTGGCTCGTATTTTTACCCTTAATGAAATCAAGGAAGCCCATTCTATGCCTCATCCTTCATAAAGCGTGCGTGAATGTTTTTAGACATGATAGCCACTCAGCAAGAAAATAACGATACCAACAACGCCACTTACCTGTCCGAGGATCCAGAACCGCATGGTCACCTTGGTTTCAGGCCAGCCTGAAGCTTCAAAATGATGATGTAATGGAGCAATCTTGAATATCTTTTTACCACCCCGAAACTTTTTGGAAAGAATCTGTAAAACGCTTGAACCAGCTTCGGCAACAAAAACGGCACCTATGATCGGCAATAGTAAAACGGTATCAGTGATCATAGCCACTACACCGAGCGCCGTTCCAAGTGCGTAAGAACCGGAGTCCCCCATAAAGAAACGAGCTGGATAAACATTAAACCATGTGTAGCTCAAAAGCGCGCCTACCATTGTTAGACAAAAGCCGGCCACCCCAAAGCGACCTTCGAGGAATGCAATAATTGCAAAGTTACCAAACGCAATCGCCGCTAAACCACCAGCAAGACCATCTAAGCCATCAGTAAAATTAACTGCGTTAGTCGTACTTACCACCACCAATACAAACAGCGGTACAATCAGCCAGCCAATTTCTAGTGGCACATTTAGGCCTGGCACAAAAATACTGGTGACATCGAGTTTTAAGAAGAAATACAATCCACCAATTAACGCGACAATAGTGGTAAGCAGAAACTTAATTTTAGATGGCAGTCCAGCTACCCCTGCTCCACTACCCCTGATATTAATAATGTCGTCAATTAATCCAATCAAACCAGCGCCCGCAAATGCTGCCAGCGGCAACCACGTCTCCTCACGCGCAAGATTAAATAACGATGTCACCGCAAGAACGGTAGCGATCACAATAACGCCAGCCATAGTAGGAATTAGGCGACGGTGCTTATCGGCGTGCAATTTGGCAAAGATCTTAGCCTTTTCGCCAGTAACAGCGGTTGTACGCGGCTTTTTCCACCACTCGCCTCTGTAGGCCAAGGTGGTATAAATTGGGGTAATTAAAATACTGACCGCAAATCCAAGAAATGCGAGTAGGAATATTTCTACAAATTGGCTGGTTTGAAAACTAAGAGTTAATGTATCTGACATGAGGTGTTTATTTTATTATATCGCTACCTAATACTATATCCTATAGACGGTGTTTTTTCTACCAATTCAAACTACTGAGTAACCTGACTAACGGCATAGTTCTGGATCAACATATCCATAGTCTTGGCAAACAGTGGCGCGGCCGCAGTTGTACCCGCATAGCCTGCAACCTTAGGCTCATTAACACGCACCATAATTACATATTCCGGCTTATCGCCGCCCACATAACCAACAAATGTACCGTTGTAGCGATCATCATAGTAACCACCATTCGGCTTTGGAACCTCGGCCGTACCAGTTTTACCGCCTACTTTATAGCCTGCACGTTTTAGAAAACGGTAGTTATTCTGCACAGAATTTTCGTGCATGCCGCGAACCGTATCGGACACCGCAGGACTAACAGTAGTGCCAAGCGACTCCTTTTTATTGGGATCGGCTAGTTCTACTAAATGTGGACGATAGTATTGACCGCCATTAATTGTGGCAGTAAACGCAGCAGCCATTTGAAGCGGTGTAATATTGATACCTTGCCCAAACGTCGTATTTGCATACTGAATATCTAAACCATAGCCGTCGGTTGGACTAGGTACATAACCTTCGGCTTCATAGCCTTGTTCAATTCCGGTCTTCTGTCCAAATTTATAATGATTTGTCATGTAGTCGTGCCATTTTACACGCCCCTCCTCAGTAATCTTGCCACCACCGCTCATTTGCATGAGTACCCATGTAGCGCCAGTATTAAGTGAGTAGCGCAAAATATCTGAAACAGTTCTGGTAGCCGCCCCGCCGTCTTCTTCGACATTTCTAACCGTAGCATCCCCGATCTTATAGAAACTTGGATCATGATACGACGTATTCGGCGCCACCGCCCCAGAATCAAGCCCAGCCGCAACGGTTAAGGTCTTCATAACCGAGCCAGGTTCCATCGGCGAGCTTACTGCTGCGTTACTAAACACCGATGCGTCTTCAATTTTGGCAAAGTCAGCAGGATTGTAGCTTGGCCAGTTAGCCATGGCCTTAATCGCGCCATTATTTGGGTCCATAACTATAACGCTGCCCGAACCTGACCGTACAGACTCTAGATGTGCCTTAAGAGTATCTTCTGCCCTACGCTGCATACTTAGATCAATTGTTAATAACGTACGCTTACCTGCTTCAGGGTCCCTTCGTACATTGTCGCCCGCTCCAATTAACGGCACTCCTTGGGCATCTGTAATCGCCTTTAGTTCACCCGGCCTGCCTTTTAGCTGCTGGTCTAAGAATTGTTCAACTCCGTACTTACCCTCGCCCTCATCGTTTACAAATCCTAGTAGTTGAGCCGCCAAACCTCCCTGCGGGTAGGTTCGTTGTGGCGTTACTCGAGTTCCGAGCCCTTTAATTTCGAGTTTATCAATCTCTTCATGTTTAGCAGCTGTTAATTTCTTGGCTAAAATAGCGTACCGAGTATCGGCTTTCATTTTTGACTCATAGTCATTAGCGTTGCCACCAATAATTCGAGCAATCTGATCGGCTGTACCCTTAGGATCTTTAATATATTTAGGATCTGCAAAAAGCGTATATACGTCTTCATTCAAGACGATTGGTACGATGTTTGGCCCGTCATGAGCTTCAATAATGCCTCGATCTGCTGGAATTTCATATTCTTTATACTGCCCTAAATGCGCAGCTTGGCTGTAGCGGCCATGTTGAATAACCTGCAAATAAAAGAGCCGCACCAAAAAGATGGCGAATACAAGCAAAAGCACCCCATACCAAATGTTGAGGCGAGATGGATTAAACGGGATGTTCGAATATCCTTGAGAGGCTTTTGGTCGCATGCCTTCCTTCTCAATGGCCCGTGCCGCGCGCGCGCCTCTCGCTCGCCATGCGGCTAACTAGTCCTTGCGCGCGCAGCAGGTTGCTTCTCGTGTGAGCGAGTCGGGGCCATGGCAATATCGTCTCTGCTCATTCTTACTATTTTTCATTTGCAAATTTCGGGTGTTCATTCAGCTGCTGATATGCGGCATCTTGATCGCCGTCGTCATTCACGACGTCAGCTCTGTGATTTATATACAGTTCAAGTTCAAGTTTCCATTTTTTCATCGAATAAACTTGACAATCTTCGCTATTATCGTTTTAGTCCATGATTTCCAAGAGCAGAAACTGCACACTCGTTTTTGTATCTTACATATAAGCAACCACAACTTTTCGAGTGAATAAATTAATTTTTCGAGTG
>JALQXV010000084.1 GCA_023263015.1 Candidatus Saccharimonadia bacterium | reverse complement strand
CACTTCGCGGATCAAGTCCCATAAATTGCGACGTGCCTGTGGGTCTAAACCAGTAGTCGGTTCGTCTAGGAAGAAGACTTTAGGACCGTGCACCAACGCAGCAGCAATACTAAAGCGTTGTCGCTGACCACCAGAAAGTTGCTCAACATAGCTGTCGGCTTTATCGAGTAGTTGAACGTCTTTCAGGAATTTCTTTGGGTCGACTTTTTCACCGTAGGTAGATGAAAAGAATTCAATAATTTCGGTTAGCTTGGTCTTCTCTTCAAAAGAAGGTGTTTGAGGCTGCACCCCAATCAATGACTTTACGGTACTCGGCGATTTGGTTACATCGTGTCCGTCTAGGATCGCTTCACCGCTGTCGATCGGGCGTAATGCTTCGATCATTTCAAGCGTAGTTGTCTTGCCGGCGCCGTTTGGCCCTAAAATCCCAAAGATCTCGCCACGCTTCACATCAAAGCTGATGCCTTTTACGGTGGTTTTTTCACCATAACGCTTTGTAAGATCAGTAACCGATACAATCACGTCTGCTGTCTGTCTTGCCAAAATCATGTCCTCCACGTTACTACCTACATATAATAGCGAAACACCCAGGCTTTTTTAAGCGCTGGGTGTTTCTAAATGATTTTGATTTACTTATTTGCTTTTAAGGGTAAGGAAACCGTTGCGTGGGTTTTCGTTAACTACTTTACCGTCAGGAAGTTCAACGCCAGTATCCTTGCGTTCATCTTTACTGAAGTAGTAAATAGTCTGTTCCTTGCCACCGCGCAAGACAACGTTCTTTGAGTTCAGGTAGTAAGTTACGCCCTTGCTATTAGTGTGCTTGTAAGCCATTGTTATACATCTCCCTCTGTTATTAACTGATGGTACCCCTACGATACTCTTAAGGCTTTTCTCTTGTCAACCCTGTTATCCACTTATTAAACAACTAGTGCTTATTGTATTTGCACGCCATCACGGTTATGTTACACTGAAACCTGTAACTAAAACTAACAAAGGTGGAAGAGTTAATGGATTTTATGAATCGCGGCGAACGCCCAGTTCAGCAAAATGCGCCAAGCCCTGCAACAGGTGGAGCACCACACAATAAAAATACCGGCAAAAAGCTAAAAGATAATGCAAAGCTGGTTCGTATTGCTCAAGTTGGATTCTTAGCGTTAATCGTAATTTTAGTAGTAGCAGTCGTAGCTTCTATGTTCTTTACTAAAAAAGAACAAGACTACGTTGATAAAGGTAAGTTCCAAGCTGTCTTCCTAAACGGTGGTCAAGTTTACTTCGGTAAAGTTGGTGCATTGAATAGTGATTACCTCAGCATGAGCAACATCTATTACCTACGTGTGAACCAACAAGTTCAGCCAGACCAACAGCAAAATGCCTCAAACGACATTTCATTGGTTAAGCTTGGTTGTGAGCTCCACGGACCACAAGACGAAATGGTTATCAACCGTGAACAAGTCATCTTCTGGGAGAACCTAAAGGATGATGGTCAGGTTGCTAAGGCAGTTGCAGAATATGTAAAGACAAATCCAGATGGTCAAAAGTGTGAACAAGCACAGAGCAACAATAACAACAGCGGTGCTGCTAACACGACAACCAACACTGGTAACTCAACCACCCCTGCCACTAACACTGGTACCGGCAACACTGGAACTGCTCCAGCTGCCAACACGAACAATACGACACCTAGCACAACAAATCGTCGTTAGTTCACTCTCTTAAACCTAAGAGCTAAACCCCGCCTAGAGCGGGGTTTTTAGTTATGTGAAAATCGGCGTCGCATATATAACTCAATTGCAACACGACCGATAAAAAGTAGTGAGAAAATAATGGTTAGCACAATACTAATTCCAGCTACATCTGGTGACCATTTTGGTGACACAAAATCAAACTTATAAAGGCTATCCTGAATTGGTTGTTCTTTAGCAGCTCGTACACGCACAAACTCTTGGATGCACGAAACCCTAGCAGAGTTAAACCCGCCAGCCGGAAATTGAGCAGCACATTGTTGTTCGGCTTGGGCAGTAATCTGGGCATTTTGAGCCTTAACCTTCTCTGACTCCACGGCAACTAACCGCTCATAACGATACTTTAACTGGATCGGTGGCTTAATTGCATTATCTCCACTGGAAAGATTGGTATTCATATGGCCGAGCACGTGTTTACGAAGGTCAGTAAGCGCCGCTTCAACATCACCGTTCTTTTCATCAGCAACATACACTGCTTGACGAAGTTCTGTCATCTTTGAGTAGTTTGACCGCAGCCCGTCAACTGCAATTATTCCAAAGACAACTACTGGCACCAAAAAGTACCACGCCTTAAGGAATACTAGTTTGTGGTGCAAGTGATGAAGCGCACGAATATTCATTACTGCTTAAGCGCACTGAAGCGCTCCCCCATTACTGCTAGTGACGCGAGTGCCGCAACAATAAATATTCCTATAAAGAGCGGTAGTCCGCTGCTGAGCGTAATTGCGCACACGGTTGCAATGGTATAGAAGATCATTCTTGAAAAACTGCCCGCAAATTCCATGGCGGCGATGTATACGATCCTATAGCCAGGATGTTCGTCGGCTGCGTTATACATACCCTTCATGTATGGAATTGTATACCCTAGCGTTACTCCTTCATTAACGATATTCATTGCAAGAACAGACGGAAAACCATTTAAGAATGGCCTGAACAGATGTAATACCGCATTAGAAATCAGGCTAAAGCGGAGCAAGGTCCGGCCTTTACGATTGTCTACAAACTTACCAATACCGCGGGCAACAAAGATCGAGGCTAAGATCGAAACTGAAACTACACTACCAAGCTGTATGTATGGATTCTCTGTAAAAATCATTATGCCCACAAACATAGGCCAAACCATTACGCTAATCGTATTTTCAAGGTTAAGTGCAGCCGAAGAGAGTAAATCGTGCTTAATTTTCCCTAGATTAATATTCCAGTGTAGTTTTTGCCCAAGCTTTGTAGGCTCACTGGTTAGCATCAGCGGTATAACCCCGACAAATAGCAGTACTAGCGCTGCAATAAATATAAATTGAGACCCAAATAGATAAGCGACAATACCGCCAACAATTGGGCCAATTACCGCTCCTACTTTTTGCATAATGTAAATCCAACCAACTTCATTGCCACCATGCGTATTGTGTTTAATTTTAGAAAAATCTACGTGGAAAGCCGTAAAGAAGAAACTGTTGGCAATACCGATACACATCGCAATTGGGAAAAGAGGAAATTCCTTAGAATTAAGTGCGATAAGACCGACCATACTAAAAGACTGTGCGATGAAACTTAGCAGGATAGTGTGCTTGGGGCCAATTTTAGCAATTACAAATGCAGCCGTTACCGTTCCAAAAAGCTGTGTCATAAAAACAATCGAGTAGAAAAATAGAATTTCCCATATTTCATGCCCTAGTTGGTACAAGTAAACAGGAATAAAAATACCCACCAAGCTCATGGCAAGACTTCGGAACATCATGCTGGTATAGAGCTCGGTGAGCTCATCAAAGCCAATATCACGCCAATGGTGATTGCGCCGGATAAATCGACTAAGGAATTTTTTAAGCATATTTTTATTTTTTTAGGTTTAATTGCAGTATAACACTAAAATTCGCTATGCTTAAGTGTAATGAAGATACATTTCTCTGGTATTGGCGGCACTGCGATTGGCCCGCTTGCACTAATTGCCCACCAAGCCGGCTACACCGTCTCTGGATCCGACAAACAGGAGTCCCAATACATTGAATACCTGCGCAAACACGGTATCCGTGATATCTCGATTGGGCAAACTGCGGAACAGATAGAAAAAGAAAATACCCGACAGCCAATTGACTGGTTAGTATATTCTTCTGCTGTTGCGATTGAAAACCCAAACCACCCCGAGCTCGTTTATGCTCGTGAAAACGAGATAAAACTCAGTAAACGCGATGAGTTGCTTAATAAGATTTTGAACGAAACTGGCAACAAGCTAATTGCCGTTGCTGGAACTCACGGTAAAACTACTACGACCGCAATGGCAATTTGGCTTTTTAAACAACTAGGCATCCCTGTTAGTTACTCAGTGGGCGCCAAAATACCCTTTGGAGACATGGGCGACTTTGACACTAAAAGTGAGTATTTTGTGTACGAATGTGATGAGTTTGACCGTAATTTTTTGGCGTTTCACCCGCACATTAGCCTTATTACCGGTATTGACTACGACCACCATGAAATATTTCCTACTCGTAGCGACTATCAGGCGGCCTTCAGGCAGTTTTTAGATCAATCTAGTCACATTATCGGCTGGGAGAGCGACGCAGCTAAAAATGCCCTCAGCGTGGCCGAGAACTATACTTTACTGTTCGAAGAAAATGCTGCGATTGACACAATTGACCTGCCCGGTCGAGTAAATCGCCAAGATGCATGGCAAGTGATCCAATGCCTCCATGAACTCACTAACGAAACCGTTGAAACCTTAATTAAGAAAATGGAATCGTTCCCAGGGCTTAGTCGACGATTCGAAAAGCTAGCTGATGGATTGTATACAGACTACGCTCATACTGTCCCTAAAATTGAGGGCTGTCTGCAACTGGCACAAGAACTTTCCAAAAATGTGGTAGTTGTTTACGAACCATTAACAAACCGACGCCAGCACTATATTCAAGATGATTATGCGGATCTATTCAAGGGTGTTAAAAAGCTCTATTGGGTCCCTAGTTACCTCGCACGCGAGGATCCCGCCCAAGCAATTTTGAGCCCATCTGATTTGATAGCTAAAATGCATAATTCCAATATTGCCGAACCCGCCGAACTAGACAAGAACTTGAAGCAGAATATATCTGCACACTTAGCCGCAGGCGATTTGGTTGTTTGCATGAGTGGTGGCGGTGGTCACAGCTTAGACGAATGGCTACGCCACGAATTTTAAACTATTTTGACGGCTTCCAGTCACCATCGTTATGACGATTACGACCGTTCAGGTGCCAGTCATGCGGATTTGCTGCTCTGATCTGGTCAAATAGTTGCTTAGCTGTTTCAGTGAACAGTTTAGAACGCACGTTTTGACTGCGTAAATCCGACCATTCATTACTAATCGTTTTCCCTTGTGCTGCCTGTTCGGCCAGCTCTAGATCAACATCAAGATTATCGGCGTCCTTTACGATTTTTGATTCGATCGACTGTCGTTCTTCGTACTCTTGCCACAGATCATAAAATTCCTGTTCGAGACTGGTGCCACTTAACATATCTTTAATACCTAATTCTTCATTGCGTATAACGTATTGTCGTGACAAGTAATCAACGTCACCTGCCCGACTCTCGGCAATATCATGAAGTAGCGCCATCTGAGCAATCTTGCCAGTATCTACGTCACCCTCATTCCTCGCAATTACCATAGCAATCCAAAATACTCTAAAGTGGTGCTCGGCAAGGTTCGCAAAATCTTTATTATAGAATCTGCGCCACATACGGTCTAGGTAACGAATAGAACCTATTTCAAATAAAAAATTAACATCATTCGCCTGTGGCTTGTCGCTCATTCGGGTCTCCCTAGGATTAGTCTCTTTAAATTATAAGTTATTAACGTTCGTCGCCGCTAGATCTAATCGTGTCACGAGCCGTTCGATCTTTAATTTTTGCTAGGTTGGCCTGCGCAACATCCTCAAGGCTTGTATCCAAATAGCGAGCAATCAGCGCAATGTGCCACATAACATCACCGAGCTCTTTAGTAATCTCGATTCGATCGTGTTCGCTGATTGCACCATCATTATTACGCAAAATTTTTTTATACTTTTCGGCTACTTCGCCAGATTCTCCAACCAAACCAAGTAATTTATCTACATATGCAGCATCGGTAATACGCGGCGTCACGCCGTCATGAGCAAAGACATCAGTCTGTGCAGCCTGTCTTTGGTATTCATCGAGTGTCATCAATTATTTTCCTTTACTGCTTATGGTTATCCACCGTATACTCTTAGTATATATGGATGAGGCAGCTTTTAAGTATCTGAACCAACAGATCGATCTAATATGGTCTTACGTCGGTGACTGGGTTGGTGATCATGGTTTTAGAATATTCATCATCCTATTGTTTGCATACCTTGTTAAACGCTACGGCGGTCAGTTCCTAAGCCGCATTTTCCATAGCACAATTCGCAAAGACCTTTACCCTACTAAGACCGATCGAATAAAGCGTCTCGAAACAATTGATAGTATTACTAACGCTATTTTAAAGATTGGCGTAGTAATTATTGCTGGTATCATGATCGTTTCCGAGCTCGGCATTAATACAACTCCAATCGTTGCTAGTGCCGGAATCATTGGAATCGCGCTCGGTTTTGGCGCTCAAAGCCTTATCAAGGACTTTACGAGCGGTATCTTTATCATCATCGACAATCAGTATCGCGTAGGAGACGTCGTTGAGATTAATAACGAAGTCAGCGGCATGGTTGAAGCAATTACCATCAGGACCACCGTCCTAAGAGCCCTAGATGGTACCGTAATGCACATTCCTAATGGCAGCATTACCTTAACCGCTAATATGACAATGAGCTATGGAGGTATCGAGGAAGACATAGTCTTTAATCACGATGTCGAAATTCCTAAGCTAGCGATTGTAATTAATCGAGTTGGCGAAGACTTGGCTAAAGACCCAGTTTACTCAAAGATGGTTAAAGAAGCTCCACATTTTGAGCGAGTTGTTGGCTTTACGCTCGACGGCATAAAGGTCAAGGTTTTAGGTCGTACTACGTCTAACGATTCGTGGGAAGTCAGAGGCGAATTTTACAAGCGCTTAATACCTGCTTTGCGTAAAGCTAAAATTCATCTGCCTACTACTCAGGCAATTTCTGTTACAACTAAGAAGTCGGCTTAAGACCTGCGTAAACCGCAAGACCAATTAAAACTGTACAGACGAAGATAGCGGCAATAATAATACCGACCGGCATATTTGAACGACGAGGGGCAATAAAGTCGTCTTTAGCCTCTTCTTGCGGTTGATCGTTCTTAGGAATCTGGGCTGCTTCAGTAAGTAAATTTTCTTCTGGCAGATTCGTAGGCTGCGGCTCTGGTGCGGGAGCAATTGAGACCGCTTCTGCATTAGCCTGTGGCGGTGCAGCCACATCATTAATAGGCTTAGCAGGTACAGGCTGCTGAGGGGCTTGAGTTGGGTTTTGATTTTCCATAATGGTTTATATTCACGATTATAGCATGAGCTTTTTACAACGCTATCATATATTTTCCGTGAGTCTGCCTGATGAGTTGATCTTTAAGTAAACCATCTAATACGCTTGCAAGTCGCGAATCTGGGATTGTCACGTTTAATTCGTCTAACGTCTGTGGTGCTTGCTGTAGCTGGCGCAAAACCTCTCCACGAATTTGGCGAGCCGACCCCTCAAAACGAGACTGCTTAGCATAATGTCGACTACGCACGTTTGCATTACCATGAGCCTTCTTTAAATAAGTACCGTAATCCATAAGTGCCCAATACCATTCTCTGGGGTTCTCATTATCTACGGTTTGTGCGACTAACTCCAAAATTGCAGCGTCTGCAACATCTTCCTTGCCTTCAAAAAAGTGATGTAGATATACGGTGCGAATGTTAGTTTCTATAAAAACCAATGGCTGGTTATATGAATACACTGCAATTGCACAGGCAGTGTTATGTCCCACTCCAGGTAGCTTAACTAGGTCTGATACACTGCGGGGCATCTCACTTTGAAAATCAGAAATCACCAACTTGGCAGCATCACGCAAAAATTTAGCTCGTCGATTATAGCCTAGCCCTTGCCACAGATTAAAAACTTCTTCGAGCGTAGCACCGGCCAACGTTCCTATATCTGGATATACTTTCAAGAATTGTACGTACTTTTCTATGACACGATTGGCTTGGGTTTGCTGCAGCATAATTTCTGAAACCATGATTTTATAGGCGTTAAATGTGCCGTCAGCTTCTGATTTGCGCCATGGCAAAGAACGCTGATTATCATGATAATAATCCCAAACTGTGTTTTTAAAATCATTCATTTTATCTATGATTTTTTCTGAGCAATCCAAGTGAGAATAATACCAATTATAAATAGTCGAGTTACAAACTGCGACATAGTTGGTAATAGGGCTGTATCATGACGCAAATCATACAATAGTGGCCATATCGCAAAAGTTGTTGCGATAAGAAACAGACACCATGCCTGCCAAGCATGCGGTAAATAACTACCCCGAATAGCGTGAAACCATGAGCCCTTTTTATATTTTTTAGTAGCCATTTAGTAATAGTACCATCGTTCAATACCGGCGGTGTCGGTGACATCTCGAATCTTCTTCGGCTCTCCACCCTCAATATTTAAGATATAGTCGGCCGTTTCTTGACCGTTACTAACTCGATAAACCACGTGCTTGGCGCTCAGCCACTCCAAAGGATTCTTTAAACCGCTTTGAGTACGTAGGGTCTTGTCCTGTTTAGTTGTTTTGTCATAGCTAAGCAAGACTCCTTTGCCATCCCGCTCCTCTGTCCATAGACTAGTATTTGCATCTGGCCCGTCAACATATACACGCGTTTTTTGCACTGCAGGAGCAGCCGAAGCAGGCGTCATCACATCATTAGATAAACTTAAGTCGTACCACTGTTGACCAATCGAAACACTAAGGCCATCGTATGATGTTCTAAACAGATTCCAAACTTCTTTGTCGTACACAGTCTTTTTATTACTTGCATCGACGTTAGTCTTGAATAAGCCGACTGATCCGTTAACGTTATAGGCAGCTGGGCTGTAGTAAATAGACTTTCCTATTAACAGCACATCATTAAAATAGTTAGTGCTGGCTAGCTCTTTTTCTGTACCAGAATTGACATCATAAGTTACAAGTCGATGTCGTTTAGTGCTAGTATCGTTTTCACCTTCGGCAATCTTTACGTACACCAATTTGTTATCGATCCAACCGACTAACTGAACACGCTCAGACAGGTCAGCTTGGGTCGTTTTGTTATCGTCCAAGTTAATGATTGTTAGTGAAATCAAGTCATTGCCAAGCTTGGACTTTGTACTTTCGCGCATTGAAACGAGCGCCGCAATATTTCGCGACGGGTGCGTTACAAGTGTCATGGTATCGGGTTGCTCCCGACCTGTGCCAGCAAGAACTTTCTCTTCATTTTTGCCGTCTACGTCAGTCTTATATACGTCGTACTTGCCGCTTCGCTTAGATATAAAGATATGCTTATGCGATGGTACCATTTGAACTGGCTGCGGATCGGTCTTTGACAATGATAGTGTTACTTTTTCGGTTCGATAACCTTCTGAGCCAACTTCAATCTCAATTTCACCTTTTTGCTCTAAGCTAGAGCGGTCGACCGTTAACACAATTTCACCTTTATCATTTGCACGTGCATTCGCATCACCGCTAGTAGCCTCAACTTTTGCGATTGGCTTACCCGACAAATAGTCAGTAACATTAACACGATACTGGGTACCGACTGGCTTGAGCCTAAAATCTCCAAGCGGATTACTGCCCCAACCTACTGTGATATCTTTACTTGTCTCACCAAAGGCAGCTTTAGAGACTTTCATTTTTTGGGGGCCAAGTTTAATTTTGGAAACAGTAGCGTTGCCGTCCTGATCCGATTTGGCGCTTTGTCCTGCAATAGAAAAGTCAGCGTTCTTTAACGGCTGACCAGTAGTGTCGTCAATAACAGTTACTGAAGCAGAAGCCCGCACCCCAACTGCGTTTAAAATGGCATACCGCGTACTCGGTATCGCGCCAACAATAGCGACTCCAGCAAACAATAAGAAAATAAACACTTTCCAGAATCTTTTGGACTTCAGAAGTCGTTTAAGTGGATTGCCTTGCTTCTTTGGCTTGAGCGTTGACTTTGTTGGCGGAGGTACCGCTAGCGACTCATCACTAAAACCACCAGTTTTGTCGCGTAATTGCAGTAAGTCTTCGGCGTCTTGAGCAATAATCTCGTCAACCGCCTTGGCGGTGCTAGGTGCTTCCAAATGGAGGTCATCTTGTGTCTCAGGTGTTTTAACCGGCTCAGTCTCAGACACTGCCTGTTCTGGCTCTTGCTCCAAGCTAATTGGCTCGCCAGCTTCATCTATCTTGGACCACTCTGGATCTTCGTGATCTTCAGCTTCTTCTGGTTCTGCGTCAGTGTTTAACTCGGGCTCATCTTGAATCTTAATTTCTGTTGGAAGTGCTTCGTCAGGGATTAGTGGAGTTTCCCCAGGTTCTTCCTCCGGTGTAGGTTCGTCGACATGCTCAACAATCTTGATCGATTTTTTGGACTTTGTAGCTTTGGTTCCAGGCAAAAGTGGTGCAGTACTTAAACTATCCTCTGGTGCTTCTAGCACCTCTGGCGCAGGAAGCTCTGCTTCTGGTTCCGCTTGTGGCGGTGGCGGAGGCGTAACAGGTTCGTCGACATGCTCGGTTACTTTGATCGATTTTTTGGGTTTGATTACGAGATTTTCAACAGGCACCTCTGGTTCTGAAGGTGCTTCAAGACTCATAAGCTCGTCCACTTTTTTCTCGAGCTCGGTGTCTTTATTTGACTCTAGATACGGGTCAGCCGCATCTTTACCCTTCGATGCTTTTTTCTTTGCAGACATGCTAAATTCACATATTCCTTTAGCATAAGCATATCAGAAACGGGGGTGAAACTACAGCTTATTTATCACTACGTCGGCCATTTTTTTGGCATCATCTAAAGTGCGCGTAGTTGCTGCCGTATTACCGACCTGCAAAATAAACCAGTTATTACCCTTTAAGATGTTAAGCTGTCCAAATTCTGGATTCCAAAAAGCTGCGTCACCATAGCCTGTGACTTCTTGTACTCCTTCAGGTTTAGTCGAGCCGTTAAAGTAGTCCTTGTTACTATCTGCACCGGTCTGAGTTTTTGCTCCACGAGACAATATACTAGCCATCCGTTGATTCTTTATGTCGGCGATTGTCGTGCCAGCAGGCGTTTCGTACGTACAGTTTGAAACTTTAATATCATCGCTTGAGGCTTCGGCGTTAACGGCTGGAGACGATGGCACCTGTGCAGTGTCACCTAAGACTTTTTTAGCATCATCAAGTGAGAACAAGTCACACGCTTCTGGCGGTGTTAACGCAGATGAAGCTTGTGTTTTTTGTTGATTGGTGTCACTTGTTTTGGCGTCATCTTTACCTACAACTAAAAAGGCAACGAGTCCTACTGCCAGCACAACCACGGCTGCGATGATCGGGATTATCTTCTTCACGTTAGTATCTCCACTTATCTGTTAATTAACAGTGTAGCGCTAACGAATTTAAAGCTCAACAGATTTAATACTGAGATCACTCAGCTGAGGCGCATCAACGGTACTTGGAGAGTTCATCATTACGTCCATACCAGAACCATTCTTAGGAAATGCTACAACTTCGCGCACATTTTCTTCGCCCTGCAGTTCCATTAAAATACGGTCGATGCCAAACGCCGCACCAGCGTGTGGGGGAGCGCCAAACTTAAATGCGTTAATCATAGCTCCAAAGCGCTGTTCGACATAAGCCTTGTCATAACCAAGAACTTCAAAAACGGCGTACAGAACTTCTGGGTTGTGGTTTCGCACACCACCAGAACAAATTTCGTAACCGTTCATAACCATGTCATATTGGTCTGCCAAAATGCTAAGTTTGTCTTCGGTCTTAAGTGCTTCAAGGCCATCCTTCGGCATAGAAAATGGGTTGTGCCCAAAATCGAGCTTATTACGCTTTTCGTCCCATTCATAAAAAGGAAAATCAACAATCCAAGCCAAGGCAATGACGTTTGGATCCTTTAATTCAAAGTGGTTTGCAAATTCAATTCGTAGCTTCCCAAGCACCTTGTTAACCGTCTCTCGTGAGTCAGACCCAAAGAAGATCGCATCGCCGTCTTCAGCACCCAACTTACTCTTAATGGTTGCTAGTTCACTTTCTGTAAAGAACTTAGCAATTGGTGACTTTGCCTCACCATTTTCGTAGGTAATGTAGGCTAAACCACCAGCGCCTTCGGCCTTAGCAATTTCAGTAAACTTATCAATCTGCGAACGACTGAGTGTTGCTGCATTTTTAACGCATATTGCCTTTACTACACCGTTATTTTCGATTACTTTCGCAAATACACCAAAGCCGCAACCACGCAATTCTTCTGTAAGATCAGTTAGCTCCATCCCGTAACGTAGATCTGGCTTGTCCGAACCAAATCGATCCATTGCTTCTTGATATGGGATCCGAGGAATCTTCTCTTCGAGTAATGTCTTTCCGGCAAAGCTTTTTACTAGATCTACAACCAACGGCTCCATCGTGCTACGTACTTCTTCACCATCTTCAACAAATGACATCTCAAGGTCGAGCTGGTAAAACTCGCCGTACAAACGATCGGCTCGCGGGTCTTCATCACGGAAACAGGCTGCAAGCTGATAGTAACGATGAACGCCACCGACCATAAGTAG
>JALQXV010000064.1 GCA_023263015.1 Candidatus Saccharimonadia bacterium | reverse complement strand
TTCGGTTATCTTTGGGCACTCTAGCAGCAATATCTTAAATAAAGGCAAATACAAGTTTGCGTTCTTAATGCTTAAGAGCCTCGAAAAAGAAGACACCTTTATTGTCCAAAAAGATGGCAAGCGCTACGTATATAAGATCTACAACAAATATGTGGTCGCACCAACCGACCTAACGGTTCTGGGCGCACCACCAACCGACAAGCCTGCCATTATGACACTTATTACCTGTGACCCTCCAGGAACGTCTACCAACCGTCTTATTATTCAAGCTGAGCAAATCTTCCCAAGTCCTGCTAACAACGCCGAAAGCAGCGTTAATCAAGCCACCAATCAACAGCCCCAAGAGCTGCCAAGCAATTCAGTTACCTTATGGCAACGTATTAAGAATTGGTTCTAGTCATCCTCATCTAACTTGCTTGTTGAGTTAATAAGATTGATTGCGTTCTCAAATCGCTCAAGCGCTTCTTTGCTGTGATAGTTTTCTTGCTGGTTAGGTAAAGAGCGAGCCTTAAGAATTTTAGTATAGGTTTGTTTTGCAACATCAGCAGGCTCACGCAAGTCCTTAGTCTTATCCATCGTCCTAGAAACAAAGTGAGAAACAACCTCCGAATCACTTACGAAATCTCTAAATGCTTCTGCACCGTTGCCTTTGATAAACGCTTGGTACTGTGCAATATCATGCAACTTCAAACCAAGTGCGTAAGGAGTTAAAACATACTTTGTAAGATTAGATTCGAGGTTATTACCAAAATGGCTTTCGGTACCAAGATAACCCATTACAAGAGCAATCGACGAATAATAACGATTGATTTCGCGCATCGTAAAGTCTAGGTGTTTAGCGACTTCGCGAGGCATAATGTGCTTCCAGTAACCGTCATCAGGAATTTTTAGCTGCTTTGAAATATAACTGCTCGGCTCAATTTCCGGAAGGTGAAAAACGAGGTCGTAAAACTTATTAAGATAGCGATAGCCGTCAAAATCCTGACCATAATACTTTTTTACGGTATACGTTAGCTGTACGTTATTAGTAGCAATCACAAAGACAATTCTGTCATCGTCGTAGTAGTGTTTAATAATTTCCAAAAGCTTAATGGCAAAACTTGGCGAGCAGCGATCCAGTTCGTCAATAATGAACAGCAGCTTTTTATCATCCGGAACTATTTCATCAATAATTTTAGAGATTGCCTGCTTACGCTCCGTAATAGTTGTTATCTCGGCCACTAGATCATCGATAGTTTCGACTTGGGTAATGTCATTTAGATCGATGAGCCCTTTGCTTAATGTTTTTACGCCTTCAATAAATACTGATTTGACCGCATTCTTAGATACAGCTTTGGCTTTTTCTCGCTTTTTAGAGTCAGAATAGTATGTCTCGATTAGCCCAAATAGTAATGACTGGAGCGGGTCAGTATGATGATCGTTTTGCCACGCATTGTAGTAATGCGTTAGGTACTTACTTTGAAAATCAATAATTGCATCTTGACTTAAACCTGCGCGCAGGGCAACTTTAGGCATCTCATCGGCACCAAAGTCACAAAGATTAAGATACTCCAGTTGCTTCACAAACACTGTCTTGCCAGAGCCCCATTTACCGTCAATTGCAATAAATGTACTGTGCTTAATTGAGTTCAGCAAACCCATAAAAGTATCAAGCTGAGTATTTCTGCCTACAGCATTATCTACCAGCAACTGTCGTAATGTGTCTGGATCGTATTCTTTGTCCCTAATCATGCTCGCAACCCTCTTAATACTAACTATTATAGATCACTAATGATACAGCGTCCGTGGCGGCGCATTTGGAGGCGGTGATTGGGGAGACTGAAATCGAGCGCCGAGCGACAGCAGCGCACCAAGCAAAACCACAAACACCATCAGCAAGCTCATAGTGGTTAGCGTCACAAATCGATCCAGCTTTTCTTCATCTAAAGATAATTTGCCTAAACCATATAATGTCAGACCAACTAAGCCGCCGCCTGTGTTTGAAATTAGATCTGAGATGTCGGTGGCGCCAACGGCAAGCATGTACTGAGCAGTTTCTACCCCAAAACTCAGTAAAAATATAAATGCCAGTTTTGACCAGAATGTACTGTTTTTAAGATTTACGCTCAGTAAGGCACCGAGCGGAATGAAGACTAAAAAGTTATAAATGAGTTCGGACACATTGACTGACGAGTAGCTAGCAAAAGGGTATAGATTAAGGCTGCGACCTTGATCAATCAAAGAGAGTGGATCGGTAGAGAACTTAAATAAGATGATCCATAGTAGTAGGAATAGATATATAACTAAAACTGTTTTGGATGCTAGTTTCACTGCTGCGACTATACCACGCAACACCTGAGAGTAGGCTGAGTTTTAAGACGAATTACTTGTCTTCTTCGAGCCTAAGTTCGGTGCCAAATAAACCAAACTTTCCGGCGGTAGCTGTTGAGTTATTGGCCGTGTACACAACGGTGTAGTCACGATCAAACAACATTGGCGTGCCGGGTAGGGCACTGACCAGTTCTTGCTTATTAGAACCGTCAAAGTCAAAGATAAACACTTTATTTTGGCTGCGAACCGTCAAACGGTGACCATCGATCCACGTAACTTTAGTGCTGGCATCAATTTGGTCAGAAATGTCGTAGGCGTAGTTGTCTTCGTATTCGGCGTCATACACTTCGAAGTGCTGGCCCGAGCGAGCCATAATAAACCGAGTATTGTTCGAGAATGATACACCATCAAGTGGCGCTGCCGGAGAGCGCAACACTGCCACCGGAACGAGTGCGTTATTTTCCTTTTTCTTTAGCGTACCGACTGGATCTTTATAAACATAGGTTTTTTGTTCGGCACCAGCGCCAATTACGGTATACCATTCATTGTCATAACGAGCGATGTCCAAGAAGACTGGTCCGTTCTTTACTTCATCAATAACGGTTGACTCGGTGCCATCTAACAAGGTGATACGCTGCTGCTGACCGTCACTGGTAAGCGAAGAATACAAGATAGTGTCATCGTCGTGACTCTTATAACTAGTTACGCCGGTAAGCAACGGAGTGATGGCTCTACGAGCATCGACTGCCTGCAAAACACCACCGTCTTGGCTATACAAGTACCACTGGTCAAACTTTTTATCGCGCAGCGTTACCGTTGTCGGGCTGGCCGTTAGGAGCTTATTGATATTTATAGTGGTGTCGGGCTGATCACGAGAAACCACAATAAACTCGAACGAAGCACCATTAAAGGTATGCTTGAGCAAAAAGTGCTTATTGTCGTTTGACCACTCAACCAACTCAATACTTTGCGGACCTTCTGAAGGTGCTAATACGCCGGTTGGAATCGAGAAGTCTCGGGACACAGGCGTTTTTTGATTGTTAGTAACCGAGTTTAGGTCGTATTCAATAAAGTCAGTCACAGAATTTGGCTTGCTAACAATTGCCCAGCGGCGGTCAGGGCTTTCGGTTACAACACTTGGAGCGCCTTCGTAGGTCTTAAGTTCCTGCGGCTTTAAGTCTTTAAGAATCATCATCGGATAAGTAAAGCGTTCAACTTCGCCGCCTGCTAAGTCAAAGCTGCGCTGCCAATCACGGTAGCTGTCTTTACGAAGCTTTAGGTCGTAGCTACCAGCAGGTAGCGCAAAGCGTGAGTTAGTCTTATCTTTTTGGTCATTACCATTAAATGAAACTGTCGAGCCATCAGGGGCACTATCTACAAAAACAAGTGAGTTCTGAATTACTTCACCGGTCTTACGGTCAACGTCAAAACCATAAGCACTAAAGACCAAGACAGCAGAAGTTCCAAAAATCAGGACTGCCATCAGCGCGTAGCCGATAAATAACCTGATTTTATGTTTTTGTTTTAGTTTAGGGTCTAAGAAATCCATATTTCTAAATAGTAGTTATACCACAATTCATGGCGGGTAGTCTAAATTTATCCAAAAAAATACTTTACGATTTTGCTGTTTAAACTTACACTACTTACAAGGTTCTTAAACACAAGCACAAAACGAGGGTAATTTTGGCTACAGCAAAAACAACGATAGAGCTCAACGGCAAGCTTTACGATGCACGTACCGGAAAAATTATTGAGGGCGGGGCACAAACATCAACTTCAGTTTCTACTCCAAAACCAGCTAAACCGGCTCACGTTTCAACTGGTCTAATTATGGACGGCGTTTCTAGGCGTCCTAAAAATCAAGTTGCTCGTGCAACTACCAAGCGCAAAGCAGCCCCAGCGCATGCGGCAGCCAAGCTGCAAAAGTCTAAGACACTAATGCGTCCGGCTGTAAAAAAACCAGCCGTTACCGTAGAAGCAACTACAATTGCCAAAACCAGCATTAAGCACGAAATTGCTAAAAAGCATGACCCAGCCCGTGCTGCACGGGCCACTGTTGTTACTCGTAGCGAGTCAATTAAAAAGTTCAACGCATCACACGAACCACACAAAATTATTAAGAAACAGGCAGAATTGGTTGTAGCTAAGCCTGTCGAAGCCGAAATTGTTAGCAAGTCTGTTGCCAGCGCCGCACCAGTTCATTTAGCCGATCGCGTTGCTCATTTAGCAACCTCAACCGAAACTCATATTAAAGATTCTGTCGACGTAATCGAAGAAAGTTTGCGCAACGCTTCATCTCACTTACAACAGTTCGAAGAAAAGCTAATCGAACGCAGTTTTTGGGAAAAATTTGGCTTTAAGCACAAAGTGGCCAACATTGCTTCGTTAACACTGGCCTGTCTGTTGCTCGTAGGCTTTTTTGCATACCAGAACGCCACTGTGGTTGAAATGAAGGTCGCTGCCGCTCGCTCAGGCGTAGCTGCCAACGTACCAAGCTATAAGCCAGCTGGCTTTAGCGCTTCAAAAAATGTTAAGTCCGAACCCGGTAAAGTTTCATTAACATTCAACTCGAATACCAGCGACAAAAAATTCACACTGTCACAAGAATCAAGCAACTGGTCGAGCGATGCGCTACTAACTAACCATGTGCTCGCTTCTAAGCAGCCATTCCAAACCTACCAAGACGAAGGTAAAACGGTTTACATCTACAATAATTCAACTGCCACATGGGTAAACGGTGGCGTTTGGTACCGCGTCGACGGTGACGCCAGCCTAACCAGCGATCAATTACTCCGACTTGCTAGCAGTCTTTAGAGCTTTGGCTACCTAGGGTCAAACTGTTACAATACACTCTTATGAATGTACGCA
>JALQXV010000111.1 GCA_023263015.1 Candidatus Saccharimonadia bacterium | reverse complement strand
GATCCAAGATGAACTTGATGAACGACTACGCTTCTTTAGGAATAACGGCCAACTTTTAGAAGCTCAACGCTTAGAGCAGCGCACAAAGTTTGACTTAGAAATGCTGGAAGAAACAGGTTTTGTTAAAGGAATCGAAAACTACAGCCGCTACCTTACGAACCGTGAACCTGGTGAACAACCGGCCACACTTATGGATTATTTCCCTGATGATTACTTGTTGATGGTTGATGAAAGCCATATGACTATGCCGCAGGTTCGCGGTATGTATAACGGTGACCGAGCTCGCAAAGAAGTGCTGGTTGAGCACGGTTTTAGGTTGCCGAGCGCATTAGACAATCGACCATTGACGTTTCAGGAGTTTGAGCGTCACGTTAATCAGGCTATTTACGTCAGTGCTACACCAGCTGAATACGAACTTTCAAGAAGCCCAGAACCGGCGCAGCAATTAATTCGGCCAACCGGATTAACAGATCCACCGATAGAAATCCGCCCTGTCGATGGTCAGGTTGATGATTTAATTGCAGAAATCCGAGCGACGATTGAAAAAAATCAACGAGTTTTGGTGACAACTCTTACAAAGCGGATGGCTGAGGATCTTACTGAATACTTGCAAGAGATTAACGTTAAAGTTACGTATCTACATAGCGAAGTAGACACTTTAGATCGAACGGATATTCTGCGCGACCTACGACTTGGAGTGTACGATGTCGTGGTTGGCATTAACCTACTACGAGAGGGGTTAGACTTGCCGGAAGTAAGTCTTGTGGCAATTTTAGATGCCGACAAAGAGGGTTTCCTGCGTAGCGAACAGGCGTTGGTGCAGACAGTTGGGCGTGCAGCTCGTCACGTTGAAGGACGCGTTATTATGTATGCCGATAAGATTACTGGCAGTATGCAGCGTACGATTGACGAAACAAATCGCCGTCGCACTATTCAGGAGCAATACAATAAAGAGCACGGAATAACTCCTGAGGGCATTGCGAAGGCTATTGATAAAGGTATACGTCCAGATATGCCTGATAGTGAAAAGCCAAAACTCGATCTTAAAAAAGTTCCAAAAGATGAATATAAGCACTTAGTGCGTGACCTGACTTCTCAAATGGAAATGGCATCTGCTAACCTGCAATTTGAACGAGCCGCTGAATTGCGTGACATAATTAACGAAATCAAAGAAAAAATGTAGCTTAGGCAACACGAAGCAAGCGGACTGCCTTCTTTGTTTCCTCATAAGTTTTTCGGTTAACCGTAAAGACATCTCGTGCAAAATCAATGGTATCAAAAGACCCATCAAAACCCCGAATCTCGCTGATGGCTCGCAGACGGGCACTTGTGTCACGTCTTGTGCGGGTAGCAGCTATACCGTCGACGTGGTTGCCGTATTTTTCTACCACTACTGCATTATCACGATCGGCAAATTTGTCTCGCCAAACGTCAACTTGACCCCATTTATCGGACGCAAATTCGGTTAAGTGGACGGCGGTATTGGGGTCTGACGCATCAAATAATCGTCCGGCCTCGCCACCTATTAAGCCAGGGAAAATTCGCAGTGCGTTTGGCACATGTGAAACATGACGTGGCGGCAGACTGGCAATATACTGCGCAATTTGGCCACGCCGAGCGTACTCTAGGCCAATTTTTACTAGTGACGAGCCTTCACCCTTTAGCTGCGCAATCACGCCCGGCCAATCGGAGAGTTCAAGTGGTTCAGGGATGCAAGCGGCCTTTACATCCGCGTAGACAATTCTCCGGTTGCCTGCATACTGAGGGACGCTCATGCCAAGACCGGTCATAGCCCCGCGTGAATCTCCGGTGACAATAGCTTGCTCTGGATTAACTCCCATTGATTCAAGTTCAGTATCTAGAATTCTGTGAGCGTCATGAACAGCTTTAGACAACGATACCCCTCCAGCAAGTAACCCAATCGGTGGCCCCATTTGAATCTTGGCATAGCCGTGGTACATCGCAGCCCGTCCGCCTTTTAAATAGTGTTCTAAATTAGGGTGTGTCCACCAAGCGGTTATGTCAGAAATTCCGGTATCGCTCCTAAGATCGGCTGGTATGAACTTATTAAAGTCATAGTCTGTGCCATCATCCATATGCGCCGTGCGCTCTTCGATGCGGCCGTACTGACACTCATGAACTTCACGTAGCGTACTTGGACGAGCAATTTCACTGTCATACTCGGGTAACAAAAAACCTCCACTAGGGAGGTCATTCTCTACGACACGTAAATTAACATTATCACCAACGGCGCAGCCTTGTTGCTGCTCCCTCTGATCTGCTGCTAAGCGTTCCATAATATGCTTTCTGTTTTACATATTTAAACTGTTAGTCCTGAATATAGTCCTAATGGTTGGAGTTGTAAAGTACATTTTAAATTTTGTCTGACCACTGGTCATAGACAGCTAATTTGGGTATACTGACTATCAGCATGGCACACCTTTCCCGAGATGATGTATTAAAGTTGGCTCGCTTAAGTAAACTTGAGCTAACCGAAGAACAACTTGAAAAATATACTAAAGAAATAGATGCGATTGTTGCATACGTTGAGCTTTTGCAGGCTGTTGATGTGTCTGATTTAGAGCCTACCAACCAAGTTACGGGCTTGGTTAATGTAACACGCACCGACGAAGTAAAAGAGTACGCCAGTCAAATTGAGTTACTTAAGAACTTGCCCGATTCAGAGAATGATCAGATTAAAGTTAAAAGGATGATTGGCTAATGTCTACATGGAAGCCAATTACGCAAATAGTCCAAGATGTACAATCTGGAACGGTTAGTGCAGTCTCTTTAGTAGAAAAGTCACTGGCTGAAATAGAAGCCAAGGCAGACTACCGGTCAATTATTGCAGTTACTAAAGAGCGAGCGTTTGAACGAGCCGCGCAAATTGATGCACAAGTTGCTGCCGGTCAAAGTACAGGACGTTTAGCAGGTGTTCCATTTATAGCCAAAGATAACTTCTTAGTATTTGGTGCGGACACTACAGCAGCTAGTAATATCTTGAAGGGTTTTGATGCACCGTATCAATCAACTGCTATTGAACGTCTAGAGGCTGAAGGTGCAATTTGTGTGGCTAAAGCCAATCTTGATGCATTTGCGCATGGCAGTAGTACAGAAAACAGCGACTTCATGACAACGCTTAATCCACACGACAAAACTCGCGTACCAGGTGGTAGTTCTGGTGGTTCAGCTGCTGCGGTCGCATTAGAGCTTGCACCTTTTGCTTTGGGCACCGATACTGGTGGCTCAATCCGTCAACCAGCCAGCTTTTCGGGCGTTGTAGGCTATAAGCCAACCTACGGGCTTGTTTCTCGTAGTGGTGTAGTTGCGATGGCAAGTAGCACGGACGTAATAGGACCGATGACTAGAACTGTAGAAGATGCAGCATTAGTTTTGGACTGCATGGCAGGTAAAGATATTCTTGACGGCACTACTATTGAGCGGGCTGCCGAAGCTTACAGTCAGCTTGGGCAACAAGATCTTACGGGCGTTAAAATTGGTGTTATAAAAGAATATTTTGGAGAAGGTCTAGACTCCGAAGTTAAGACAGTAATTGATCAAGCTATTGAAAAAATAAAGCATGCTGGTGCTACCGTAGAAGAGGTAAGTCTGCCTTCACTTAAACTGGCATTGGCATGCTACTACATCATTGTCCCAGCCGAGATTAGCAGTAACCTGAGCCGTTACGATGGTCAGCGCTATGGCTATTTTACAGATGATGCAGATGATTTAGATCACAGTTACACCCAAAGTCGTTCAATTGGATTTGGGGACGAAGCAAAGCGCAGAATAATGATCGGTACATATGTTTTGAGCAGTGGTTACTACGATGCGTACTATCAAAAAGCGCAGCTGGTACGCACTAAATTAATTAATGAATTTAAAGACGCTTTTAACAAATATGACGTTTTGCTGGGGCCAACCGCACCAACAACAGCATTTAAGTTGGGTGAGCACAGTAGCGACCCATTAGAAATGTATTTGACCGACATTATGACTGTCGCCGTTAACTTGGCAGGTGTTCCGGCTATAAGCTTGCCTGCAGGTCTAAGTGATGGCTTGCCGGTAGGTGTTCAGCTGATTGCTAATCAATCAAACGACCATCAGTTACTAAGTATTGCGCGTTCAATTGAAGGAGTTCTGGTATGAGTTTTGAAGCCTATGTAGCGCTCGGTTGTGGTGTTTTTGCTGCGTTAGTTATTATCGTATTAATTATATGGAAGGCGCCGCGACGCATTAAGCCGGATAAATTTGCCGATAAATGGCAAAAACTCCAACAACGTTGTGCGGATAAAACACAATGGCCGCAAGCAATTGCAGATGCTGATAATTTGCTTGATGAAGCATTACGTAAGCGTCGTGTAAAAGGTAAGAGCATGGGTGAGCGTTTAGTTGCCGCACAAAAAGACTTTACAAATAACGATGGTGTTTGGTTTGGTCACAAATTGCGTACTAAACTTGATCTGAATCCTGAACTAACCCTAAGTAAAGAAGACGTCCAAAAGGCATTGATAGGTTTGCGTCAAGCCCTGAAAGACCTAGGAGTACTTAGGTGAGCGATTACACGCCAACGATTGGTATTGAATGTCACGTTCAGCTTAAGACTAAAACCAAGCTGTTCGCAGCTGTTGCTAATGATGCTCGTGAAGCACCTCCGAACACGCTAATTAGCCAAATTTGTCTTGGTATGCCCGGAGCATTGCCAGTACTAAATAGTGCTGCAGTTGACTTGGCTGTAAAAGCGGCATTTGCTCTTAGTACTACTCCGCAGCCGTTTAGTACTTTTGATCGAAAGCATTATTTTTATCCGGATCTCCCAAAGGGTTACCAGATTTCACAGCTATACCAGCCAATTATCCTTGGAGGTCATGTAGATATTGAGGTTGATGGCGTCAAGAAGCGAATTGGGGTCACGCGAGCTCATCTTGAAGAAGACGCGGGTAAAAGTACGCACCCAGCAGGCAAAAACTATAGCCTCGTAGATCTTAACAGAGCGGGCACGCCGTTACTAGAAATCGTTAGTGAACCAGATATCACATCTGCTGCCGAAGCTAAGGCATACGCTCATGAACTTTATCTACTTATGCGCTACGCCGAGGTTAGTGACGCTAACTTATTTTATGGGAATATGCGCTTTGATGTGAATGTGAGTGTTAGTAAAGAAAATGGCGTTCTAGGTACTCGCACAGAAACCAAAAATCTTAATAGCTTTAAAGCTGTTGAAAAGAGTATCGAATACGAAATTCGACGTCAGATTGATGTTCTCGAAAGTGGCGGAACAGTTGTGCAGGAAACACGTGGCTGGGACGACACGGCTCTTAAAACGTTCAGTCAGCGCACCAAAGAAGATGCGCACGACTATCGCTATTTCCCAGATCCTGACATTCCGCCAGTTGTTTTGGAACAATCTGTGATAGACGCCGCTAAAGCAGCTATGCCTGCTATGCCGAGTGATGTCAGGAACAAGTTGCGAACCTTATCAATTGATGAGTCTGCTGTTGAAACTATCGTAGATGAGCTTGTTGCAGCCGACATTATTTTGAAGTGCAGTGAAATGAACGCAGCTCAAGAGGATATTCGTAGGATTGCACTATGGCTGGCCGGCGATGTACAAGGTTACGTGGCTAATAACGAAGCTGCAAAATGGGAAGATTTACAACTTGATCATTCTGCACTACTTACACTGAGTAAACTGACTGCCGATTCTAAAGTCAGCTCCACAGGTGCTAAAGCGATTCTTAATCAGCTTATCCAATCAGGTGGGGACCCAAATAAAATTGCCGAAGAGCTTGATGTGCTTCAAGTTTCGGACACTGGAG
>JALQXV010000100.1 GCA_023263015.1 Candidatus Saccharimonadia bacterium | reverse complement strand
AGCTTCTGTCTCGAACTGTTCCATGTCATCAGGATTAGCACTCAATGATGGTTCCACCGCTGTCTGCGCATAGCGATCAGCCAGCTCGGCATCAATTTGCCCTAACCCAGCAATATAGTCTTCCCGACTAGCAATCGCTTGGTTTTGAGCGGCAGGTTGAAGTGCCTCATCTTGGAGGTCTTCGATTTTGATAACAATACGATCTTGTTCGGCCATTTTATTTTTGCGCTTAACTAATGTTATTGTAGCAAAAAATGGCTATTTTGTCAATATGGTTATGCTTGTTTTTTAAAGCCACCGGCTTGGATAATCGAACGCAGCAAGCTCGGAGCCGCTGACCACGCATGCAACTCGTCGGTCAATAAACTTGGCTCAAAACCTTCTCTGCCTGCGACCGCTAACGAAGTTACAACCCTTACTGGATGCTCTCCAACCGATAAAACGTCAATTTGCACACTACCATCTTCTTTGGCGGCAAACACGCTGTAGTCTGTCATATATGCTCTTGTAATGTCCCCTCGATACATTCCTAAGTCAACTAGTTTACCCTCTACTAGCGGGGCGACTAACATAGGGACTTGGGCTCGAGTAAAGACTCGTTCGTTTAGCGCCGTGGCACAGACTAACTCACCGGCTGCTAAATTTTGTTCATCTTGAACCGAGATAATTCCATAGTTACGTTTTCCAGCATTCACCACTGCGCGCAGCGACTGGACAATGGCGTACTCGTCGTCGTGACGAATTGCTAATGAGTTTTCGAGGTTTACGTTTGTTGATGTTAATGGGTCGAGGTGTTCGATTTTAGTGTGGAGCGGTTCCACTACTTCACCATAAAGCCAGTCAGCATTAAATGCCTCATGATCGTCTATAATCGACACACATACCCCTTGTTCTTAACTGTATCGTAACGAAAAAGAGCTTAGCTGTGCAAGCTAAGCTCATAATTCAACAACAGTATTTTTTACATTCCGAGATGCTGCTTAACGCGGTTAACCACGTCGGCAATTACTACCTGAGATTTAATTAGATAGTCATCTACACCAAGTGATTGGGCACGCTCTTTATCAGCGTCTTGGCTGAGCGCAGTTAGCATGATAATTTTGACGTCTTTTGTTTCTGGCGTGTTGCGCAATATGTCGAGCACGTCAAAACCGCTCACCTTTGGCATCATGACATCGAGCAAGATAAGCGCTGGCTTTACGCTGAGCACGGTCTGGAGCGCATCCTCGCCGTTAGGTACACGAACGGTTTTAAAGCCTTCGGCTTGCAGACGCATTTCGTACATATTTGCTAGATTGTCATCATCTTCGACGATAAGAATTGTTTTTTGTGTTTGATCCATGATAGTGCTTATGCTAACATGAAACGCTTAAATATGCAAGTTCCCTAGTCTAGCACTTAGACTAGTATGTAAATTCTGATTTAATTAAGAATTGATTAAGCGATTGCCTTAACAAAGCCATTGAACATTGGGTGCGGCTTGTTTGGTCGAGATTTGAATTCTGGGTGGAACTGAGATGCAAGAAAGAACGGATGATCAATCGCTTCTATTACTTCTACAAGATCGTTGTCTGGGTTAATACCACTTGGGCGAATACCCCATGACTCGTACTGGTCACGATAAGCGTTATTGCACTCGTAGCGGTGACGATGTCGCTCCACGATACTAGTAGTACCGTACGCCTGTGCGGCTAGACTACCTTCAACGAGCGAGCAATCGTAGTTACCGAGCCGCATAGTGCCACCGGTGTTTTCTAGGCCAGCTTGCCCTTCCATGGTGTTAATAACTTTGTTAGTAGCGTTAGCATCTACTTCGGCGGTTGTAGCATCTTCGATGCCAGCATTGCGTGCAGCGGCGATTACTGCCATTTGCAGGCCAAGACACAAACCAAGGTATGGCAAGTTATTAGCCAGTGCGTAACGAGCGGCTTTAATTTTGCCTTCGAGGCCACGTGTTCCAAAGCCACCCGGCACCACTATGCCGTCGCAACCGTTAAGCGCACTAGCAACGTCATCAGCTTTTTCGATCTCTTCTGCTTCGATCCACTTAAGTTCAATGTTTACATCGTTCCAAAGCGCTGCACTGCGAAGTGCTTCGAAGACCGACATGTACGTGTCGGTGTTATCCATATACTTAGCAACAATGCCAACAGTAACGGTTTTGCCAAATTTAGTCTTGGCGCGCTTAACGACATCACGCCATTCGGTTAAGTCTGGGCTACCTGCCTGAATATTGAGCCGATTAACAATTACGTTAGCAAGACCACTGTCTTCAAGAGTTAGTGGTACTTCGTAAATTGTCTGGGCGTTTGGTAGCTGAGCAACTGCTTCTGGGGCTACACCACTAAACAAACTTAGCTTTTGAATAGCGCCTTCGGTTGCTATTTTTTCGCTGCGCGCCACTAGTACATCAGGTACGATACCGAAGCCGCGTAACTCGCGAACTGCGTTTTGAGCAGGTTTAGTTTTAACTTCTTGGCTTGCTCCTAAAAACGGCAAGTAGACTACGTGTACAAAAATGCAATTCTCGCGACCTTCATCAAAAGCGAACTCGCGAATAGCCTCGATGAAACTAAGACCTTCGTAGTCACCAACCGTGCCCCCGACTTCTACAATATGAACATCAAAGTCGTTGCCTGCTTC
>JALQXV010000088.1 GCA_023263015.1 Candidatus Saccharimonadia bacterium | reverse complement strand
CTTGCCGACGATCTTGGCTTATCGATTCCTAAGATTGAGTCAGGACTTGCTAAAACCGTACCATACGAACATCGTATGCAGCCTCGCTTGCAGCACGGTGCTTGGATCATTGACGATACCTACAACGGTAGCCTAGAGGGTATTCGGGCTGGTCTTGAGTTACTAAAAGAATTGCCAGCTAAGCGAAAAGTCTACGTTACCCCAGGCCTTGTAGATCAAGGTATAGAAACTAAGCGAGTCCACCGTGAAATGGGCGAATTAATTGCTGCGGCAAACCCAGACAGGGTAGTACTTATGAAAAACTCTGCTACGCCTCAAATTATAGAAGGCTTAGAAAAGGGTGAATACAGGGGAGATTTGCATATCGAAGCTGACCCACTAGCCTACTACACAAATCTTGAGCAGGTGATCGCGGCTGGTGATCTTGTTATGCTTCAAAACGACTGGACTGATAACTACTTTTAATTGTAGCCCTTAATTGTATATACTAATTGTATGAAAACAATTGCAGTTATATTTGGCGGTCGTAGTACCGAACATGACATATCAATCGTAACGGCGTTATCGAGTATTATTAAGCCGCTTGAACTAACGCGACAATACAAAGTCGAAGCAATTTATATTGCAAAAGACGGTTCTTGGTTTTGGGACGACAAACTCAAGGACATTTCATTATTTAGCTTAGGTAAAATTGAAGATTTTATTCATAAAACTCAACCAGCCAGCGTTCAGTTTGATGGCGGTTTAACACTAGTTAAAGCAACTGGTCTGGCTGGTCGTAAAACACTGCGCAAAATCGATGTAGTATTTCCGGCCATGCATGGTACCTACGGCGAAGATGGTTCACTGATGGGATTACTAGAAATGGCGAATGTCCCATATGTTGGCTGTAACGTGAGCGCTAGTGCAGTAGCAATGGACAAGGTCTTATCTAAGCAGGTTGCCGAAACCAACAATATCCCAGTTTCGAAGTATGTTTCTATTTATAAGCGCGACTTCGAAAAATCTGCCAGCACCATTTTAAAAGACACCACAAAATCATTGTCATTCCCATTGTTCGTAAAGCCGGCACACCTTGGTTCAAGCATTGGTATTAGCCGCGCAACCAACCAGACTGAGCTCCATAACGCTATGGAGGTAGCGTTGCACTACGACGACAAAATTATTGTAGAAGAAGAAGTATCAAACTTGATCGAAGTTACGTTACCAATTATTGGTAATAATGAGCCAAAACCAGCCTTGCTCGAGAAGCCGTTAACATCGGCTGAAGACTTTTTTGACTTTGAAACGAAGTACATGCAAAACGGAGGCAAAAAGGGCGGTAAAAAAGGTGGTGCCAAAGGTTCTCAAGGCTACAGCGAACTACCGGCTCAATTACCAAATGAACTGTACAAAAAAGCCGAGCAGACCGCACTTAATGTATACGCTGCATTAAATTGTTCTGGAATCGCGCGCGTTGATCTTTTAATCGACAGCAAAACTAATAGTGTCTATTTTAATGAAGTAAATCCACTGCCAGGTGGCTTGTATGCACATAACTGGCGAGCGGCTGGCGTTTCATCAGTTGACCTTGTTCAGTCACTTGTTCGGTACGCACTTGAACATCATGCACAAAAACAGCAAAATACGACTGCCTTTGGAACAAACTATCTAAAACAATTCTAATTATGTTTGATTACCAAAAAGGGGTGGTGTACTTTGATGGCAATTTCACCTCATTCGACAACGCCAAGCTGAGCATAGCTAGCTCCCCAGTTTTGTATGGTCTCAGTGTTTATACCGTGTTTAATGCAGTCTACGATAATGAAACGGCTATGCTCACTATTTTCAGGCTCAAAGATCATTACAAGCGGTTAGTGAATTCGGCTAAAATTATGGACTTTCATAGCTTTGTCGAAGAATGGACCTATGATCGTTTTGAGCAGACAATGCGTCAATTACTTGAACAGAATAATATTAAAGAAAACGTTTTGGTACGCGTTACAGTTTATATTGACGAACTAATAGCTGGCACTAAAATTCACGGCCTAAAAAATAATATATCTGCATACGTTTACCCTATGGGCGAAATTTTGCCGCGCAGTGGTATTCATACTTGCATTTCAAGCTGGCAGCGCACTCCTGATAATACTATTCCAAGTCGCGCCAAAATAAATGGCAGCTATATTAACGCCAGTCTCATGAAAAACGAGGCACTGTTAAATGGGTATGATGAAGCCATTGCGGTTGATCAGTCAGGGCATATTGCCGAAGGTACAGTCGCCAACATTTTTATGGTTCGAGATGGCGTTTTGATAACACCTGACACCGGTACAGATATCCTAGAAGGAATTACCCGAGATTCTATAATCAAGCTTGCGCAAAATCTTGAAATTCCGGTGATAGCTCGTGCAATTGATCGCAGTGAATTGTATATAGCCGATGAGTTATTTATGTGCGGTTCTTCGGCTAATATAACACCGGTGCTCAGCGTGGATAAGCGCGCAATAGGTAACGGCAAAGTAGGTGATATAACTAGCCAACTTTCAAAAAGTTACAGTCAAGCCCAGCGCGGACAGTTACCTAACTTTGCTGACTGGATCATGGCTTTATAAGTTGGTATAATAAGTATCAATGAAACGCGCAGTTGCTACACTTGCTCTTACGAGCCTCATTCTCCTCGCCCAGTAGGGCCTAATTCTATATACTTACAGATAATAAACTTACTACCTAACTCGAATGAGGTTTCATGAAACGCTATAATCCAAAAGAAATTGAACCTAAATGGCAAAAAGTCTGGGAAGACAATGCTCAGTACAAAGCCGCTAAGTTGCCAACTCGTCCTAAAAAATATATAACCGACATGTTCCCGTACCCATCGGGCGTAGCTATGCATGTGGGGCACGTGCGTAACTTTACAATTAGCGATGTACTTAGCCAGTACCACCGCCAAAAAGGCTTTGATGTCATGCATACCATGGGCTGGGACACCTTTGGGTTACCAGCTGAAAACTTTGCAATTAAAACTGGTGTAGCGCCAGCTCAGTCAACTAAGCAAAATATTGCCATGTTTAAACGCCAACTTAAACAGCTTGGCATGAGTTACGATTGGGACCGTGAAATTAATACCTCTGATCCAGAATATTATCGTTGGACGCAGTGGATTTTCATGCAGCTATTTGAAAAGGGCTTAGCCTATCAAAAAGAAAGTTCACAGTGGTGGTGTAACGAATGTAAAACAGTTCTTGCTAACGAACAGGTAGTTAACGGCTGTTGTTGGCGCCACGAAGATTTGCCAGTCGTAAAGAAGAACTTAAAACAATGGTTCTTTAAAATCACCGACTACGCCGATCGCTTACTAGACGGCATTGATGACCTAGACTGGCCCGAAAAAATTAAGACCATGCAACGTAACTGGATTGGTCGCAGCGAAGGCGTCGTGTATAAAAACAAAGTTCGCGACACCGACCTCGAAATCGAGTCGTTTTCGGCCCACTTTGAGGCGTTCACAGCCAATACCTTCGTTGTTATTGCGCCAGACCATCCGCGCTTAGCCGAAATTATTGGTGATCTTGATAATAAAGACGAAATTCTAGCCGAAGCTCACGCTATGTCGGTACGCCGTGATGCCATGGGGCAAAAAGGTGCCGAAACACTAGAAGGCATTTTTACTGGTCGCTACGCCATTGATAATTTTGGAGACGAAGATCTACCGATCTGGATCGCCAGCTATGCCTTGGCTGACTACGGAACGGGCATTGTACTTTGTTCGGCGCACGACGAGCGTGACTTTGCTTTTGCTCAAAAATACGGCATTCGCTTAAAACCAACCATGGTTCCACCCGAGCCAGAAGAGGCAGAAAAGGTTAAAAACTTAGAGTACTGCTACACCGATATGAATCATGGTGTATTAATTGAACCAGCTAACTTTGCAGGTAAAGTTGCCCACCAAAACCGTGAAGCGATTACTGACTATATGGTAGAACAGAACGTGGCCGACCGACGGGTTAGTTATAAAATTCATGACTGGCTCATTAGTCGTCAGCGTTATTGGGGTGCGCCAATTCCAATGATCCACTGCGAAAAAGATGGCATTGTGCCAGTTCCAGCCGATCAGTTACCAGTACTATTACCAGAAGTCGAGCACTATC
>JALQXV010000014.1 GCA_023263015.1 Candidatus Saccharimonadia bacterium | reverse complement strand
CCTACGCCGCCCGGCAACACCGAAATTAGACCTGCAAAGTTTGCAACCGCATAGGCGATAATAACTGCACCAATATTGACTCGCTCACCGAATGCCACGTATACCGTATAAATGGTTAAGATCTCAGTTACACTTGCCAGCAGCGCCCATAGTAATGGCATCTTAAGTTTTTTATAGTTGCGCTTAAGAACCTTGTAATTATCATGAAACTCTAAAAAGAGTTTGCGAACCGATGCGATATTAATGGTTTCTGGATGGTTTGGCCTCACAAGCTGGATTACCTTATTCACGCCTTTTGTAAGATTAGTAAAGAACGCATCAATGCGGCGTCGGCTACCAACTACGTAAATAATCATTAACGTGCCAACGATCAGTAGCGTCCCAAGCGAGCTGGCCACCAGAATTGTTAAATTGCTTGCCTTACCATTAATCGACAATGCCACTAAACCAAAAATCAGCAGGGCTTGGAACGAGATAAAGACAGTAATAAACCGCATAGTTTGAACCAGCGTAGCTTGCGCAGCCGTGGCTCCTAGCTGCTTCATACGTAAACTAAAGTACGAAAAGCCAGAAACGCCGGCACTCGGAAATACGTGGTTCACAAAGTTCAGCTCCACCGAAGCCTTATACATTGGCTTGTAGCCAATTTTTGTACCAAGAATCTCAAACAAACCTTGGTACAGCTTGGTATACGTATGGTAGTTCAATAATTGCCAGACAATAATGAATAACAATATCCACGTATTCACATTCTTTAAATTGGCGAATGTCTCAACTATTTGATCGCGTAGCAAGAACACCAGTAAGAACAATGCTGCTAGCGTTGCCCACGTTAAAATTGAACGAAGTTGCTTACTGCCCTTTTCGGGCGCTTTCTTAGTCATTGCTACATAGTATACGCTAACAAGTCCACAGAACAGTAGTCACACAGTGATTTTATAAATCTAAGCTATACTGTAAGGTAATGAAATTTCTTTGTATCTTAGGTCGCCAGCCGGCACTTGGCTTGGCCGAACTGGAAAGCCGTTTTGGTGCTCAAGCCGTACAGCCCCTTGGCCGCGACATGGCAATCTTGCAAACCGATGAAGCCCCTGCTGTATTTAACCAGCTTGGTAGCGTAGTAAAAGTTGGCAAAATTGTTGACCAATCATCCGCTAACGACTGGATGAAACTCAGCCGTTATCTCGTTAATACGCTACCCGGTGACTGGCGCGATGCCAATGGCTCAAAATTGACAATTGGCATCAGCGTTTACGGGCTCCCAGTTAAAGTTCAGCATATTAACGCTACTGCCCTTTCACTAAAAAAGGCACTCCGCTCACAAGATGAAGTCGGCAGCGTCCGTGTAGTCCCAAACAAGCAAACCGACCTCAATGCGGCCCAAGTTCTGCACAATAAACTCGCCACCAGCACCGGTCTTGAGCTCTTGCTCGTCCGTGACAACACAAAAGTCCTCATCGCTCAAACCAAATGGGTCCAAGATATCGAAACGTACAGCCAGCGCGACCAAGAGCGTCCAATGCGTGATTCTAAAGTCGGTATGTTACCGCCCAAATTGGCACAAATTATCATTAACCTCGCAATAGCCAGCACTAAGCCCGATCACGGATCTGTCATACTCGATCCCTTCTGTGGCACCGGTGTCCTACTGCAAGAAGCGAGCCTGATGGGCTTTGATATAGCCGGCTCAGATCTTGAGCCCCGAATGGTCGAATACACCGACAAGAACTTACTATGGCTAGCAGACCAGTCATTCTCTACAACTACAAGTCATAGCTCCGATGGTCGCTATTACAAGCTAGACCAAGGTGATGCTACTAGCATGGTGTGGCAGCCAATGCCAAACAGTATTGCCTGCGAGACCTACCTCGGTCGCCCTTTTGCTCACGAACCCGACCCCCAAATTTTGCGCACCGTCATGAACGACACCAATCAAATCCATAAAAAATTTCTACAAAATGTAGCACGCCAAACTCAAGCAGGTTTTCGAATGTGTATTGCCGTTCCAGCATGGCATACAAAAAGCGGAATAAAACACCTCGCCGTGCTTGACCACCTCGAGGAATTGGGGTATAATCGAGTAAGTTTTGTTCACGCTCACACGCGAGATTTGGTCTACCATCGAGAAAACCAAGTTGTCGGCCGTGAACTGGTAGTACTAGTAAGAAGTTAAGGATACTCGAATATGTCAAAAGTTAAAGCAGGTGGTTCTAGTAAGAACGTCCATGACAGTCCCGGTCAGCGGTTAGGCGTAAAGCTTTACGGTGGTCAAAAAGTTAAAACTGGTCAGGTTATCGTTCGCCAAGTTGGCCTTACTAAACGCGCTGGTCCAGGTACCAAGCTCAGCCGCAACTTCACTATTCACGCAGATCGTGACGGCGTAGTTAAATACACCGACCGTAAAGTGCGTACTTTCAGCGGCAAAACCGTTCCTCGCGTCGAAGTTAGCGTTATCTAGTAAATCGCTCACCTAACTAAAAAACCTTTCATTGCGAAAGGTTTTTTATTTTGCATAATCCGCAGATATTCTCGTAAAGCGCTGCGTTACAGCAACAGCCTCGACTAACTCTTGTAAACGACGAGTGCGAAACGCATAAATCTCTTCGCCCCTAAACTGCATATTCCTCATTTGAGCAGCCAATAAATCCCACTCTCCTGCCATCTGACTTATATTTGGGCCAAAATCCATAGCGGATAATCGGGCATAGTCGGCCGAAGCTTGTATGGCATCGAGCTTTTTGCGTAGCTCAGCTTTTTGTTTATAGTCCATCAAGCCCGCTAGCTCTTTGTGCATACTGTCAGGTGCAATACCTTGCGCCTCCATAGCCTGTAGTTTTTCGGTAAATGCATCAATTGCTTGGTCGTCCATTAAATCTGGGTCGTACTGACCAGATGGAAGCGTCTTTTTTAGTTGTGCAAGCGCATCTTCCGATTCATACGATACATTGACGGCTGCTGTGCGCAATTCTGGGTCTGTTAAAACCCGTGGCGCTCGTTGAAACAGTTCACTGGCCATACTGCCAAAATTGAATCGGCGTGCAATGTCGCCTATAGCATTAATATCTCCAACCGCAGCTGCTTGCTCAAGCGCCTTCAAGCCATTCTGCATATTTTCAGACAGCTCGTGTACGGCTTTTACTTCCCCTGTTAGTGTGCCAACATTTTCTGACATTGCTTTAAAACGTTCTTCAAAACCGCTAGCCCCAAATGTCTCCATGAACTTCTGTCCGCGCTGCACATCTTGCCATGAAGCTGCTAAGCGGCGCTGGTTCTGTCGCTGGTCAGGGTCTGCGTCTGGGTTGGTTAGTAATTCTTTAACATTATTAAAGTTATAACTAGAGCCTTGCTCTGCCTCGCTAGCAACTACTTCAGCAGTGCCTACAAGCGCTGCCGTACCCACACCTTCCGCAAACTGCGCATGCTCGGGTGCGTGTTCAATAGAGTTAATGTGCCCGCTCGGAGAATAGTGTTTAAAGAAAACCTGCATATCTGGGTGCGTCCGTAGCGTCATAAGCTTTTTGTAGGCTTCCTTAACCGCTGGATCATCGATAGGAGCAAAGTTGCCACTCGACGTAACAAGCTGTGGACTCAAGGTTTGCCACGTACGAGCGTACAAGTCAGCCCGAGTCATATCTTCGGATGGATTTGTCAAAACCGCAGCAGCCAACGCCTTATCTGCAGGTTCGAGCATTGAAGGTTCAGCCTTATATAGTTCACGTAGACGCCAAGAAATAGTTTCAATATCTTGAGCGCGTGGAGGTATTACCCCTGTCTTGTTCACCACTTCTACCACCATACGAGGATTAACTCGTTCACCGCTTAATGGGTTGTTTGTTACCGCATGCAGCGCACTAACTAACTGCTCGGACTTAATTGGTGGTAATGCTTTGATGGTTTCGGCAAGTGTCCCTGAGGTTTCTGCCCCGTCAAGACTTGCGCCTATTGCCGTTTCGCGAGTTTTGAATGGGCTGTGATAATGAGAAACAAGTCCGCCCGTAGTTATGCCATAAGAACCTCGTAATGACTCAGCACCCGTGTTAGCTGGGTTTTGATCCACGCTAAACATTTCCTCATAAAGTCGGCCGTGCGCAGGTACGACTGCATTAGCTTCGCGCTGCTGGCGAGCTTCTGTCTCGAACT